>JBARNL010000828.1:0-3228 GCA_049802955.1 Candidatus Angelobacter sp. | reverse complement strand
CTGTATATCCAGGCTGGCTTTATCCCGGGTCATGATCTCCGAATATGTGAATCTTCGAAAGTGAGTAGTTTCCATGCGCCGAGTCGGATCGTTAGCGCGGTAACACCGAACGAAATCTGTGAGGTGTTCGGGCCCAATCGGGTTCTGCCGAAGAGAAAAGTTACGGTTTGAGCGCAAGTCATAGACCCAGACTTCTTTCGTCGCCGGAATCTTGGTGGCCGGCTTCTTGTCAAAGAAGAGTACATTTGCTTTTACACCGGACGAATACCAAATGCCCGTCGGTAGCCGCAGCAGAGTATGGATATCACACCGCTCGAGCAACGCCCGGCGGATCCGTTCACCAGCACCGCCTTCAAACAGCACATTGTCTGGAACGACCACAGCCGCTCGGCCGTTTTCTTTAAGCATTGAATAAACGTGCTGTACGAAGTTCAGCTGCTTATTACTGGTTGTGGCCCAGAAGTCGGGTCGTTCGTACGAAATCTTATCTGTCTGGCTCCTTCCGTCTGCGCCGATGATAGTGAAACTGCTTTTTTTCCCAAACGGCGGATTCGTGAGGACCATATCCACCGGATCGGTTGTCGATTCCAGACTGTCACAAATCGAAACAACGGGATTTTGGGAGTCTGTTCCAATCCCATGAAGGAATAGATTCATGGCGCACAAACGCGCCACATTGGGCACAAGTTCGACTCCATGCAGAGCTTCGTTCCTGAGAAAGGCAGCTGCTGTCGGGTCATCTGCCCTGGCTGCAAGGTACTCGAACGCTGCCAGAAGAAAACCACCAGTGCCGCATGCCGGATCAGAAATCCGCATCGTGTCCTTAGGTCGCATAACCTGTACGATTGCTCGGATCACCGGTCTAGGGGTGAAATATTGACCGGCCCCTCCACGGACATCATCTGCATTTTTTGCCAACAGACCTTCATACACTTCACCTTTTACGTCTTGGTCGAGGGCGGACCAATTCTCGCCATCGATCATTTGAATGAGGAGACGAAGTTTGGCTGGGTCGGTGATCTTGCTCTGCGGCTTCGTAAAAATGAGCCCTGTCAAACCGGGACGTTCGCTCAATTTGCGTAGACCCTGGTGATACCGTTCCAAGAGCTTCAATTTGTCCGCGATCTTTTGCAATGTGCCCCAAGAGTAGCGCGATGGAATCTCACTCGCTCCAGCATGTCGCTGTTCCCATGCCATCTTTAGAAAAAGCAAATATGTAATCTGCTCCGTGTAATCCATGAAGGCCAGCCCGTCATCCTTAAGGACATGGGCGTAGTTCCAGACCCGTTGGACGAGGGCCGAAGCTGAGGTTTTGTGATTCTTGGTCACCTGTGTCAATTCAATATCTCTTTCAGCCAATCGCGCGTGATCTGATGGCCGAGTTCTAATTTGTAAATTTCCGCTCTTGCATAGGCCAATGCGGCCGCTGAGTATTCGGAATCGGGGTGGATCGCCCGGAGCAATTCGATTTGTCGGCTCTTGTAAAGGGCGCGCATTTTTGGATCTTCGATCTTGGGACGAAGCCTTTCCAGGTCTTGAACAATGCGGTGAATCGCGCCTGCCACGGCCGCGCGGCCATTGACCAGTGGTTTGCAATGAAGATGGTAAACGTCGATTGACGTTGCGGCTCGCTGATGTTCTGGTGTACCCGCTGGTTTGGTCGGAGTCGGATACCCATCTGGAAGAAAGGTTAGGAGCTTCCAGTCGTCGGGATCAATCGGGTCAAGCAGTTGGGGCTCCTCCAGTTCGAGATCGTCCGCTTCTCGGCAAGCCCTAACACCGTGGACATCCAGTGGGAAATGATCTGATTTGCCGCCTCTCGTATTGTTCGCACGGTCCACGCGCCGCTGGTTGCACCATTGGCTGGCATAGCGAAAATTCCGTGGCGTAAACGCGAGCCACCAATAGCCTTCATGGTTGGGGTCTTCTTCCACTCGATTCTTGGGGCGAAAATGATCCACGTTCTTATCCGACGTCGGGTTCAAGCTTTCGGAATACCAGCACTTTCCCTTTCTCAATACGCCAAGACGAGGAGCCAAATCTTGCCAGAGCCTTACTCGGGCAGGCCTGTCTAAACCCGCGGTGATTGCTGCCTTTCTCGCTGCGACAGGGTTTCCTCCCGCAGCCCGAGCCGCCGCTTCGGCTGCTGTAATCTCGTCGCGCAGATCGTTAAGCGCTTGATCAGCGTTACCCTGCCAGCCTTGAGGTAATTCTAAAAGGTCGATGTCAACAAAACGCATCAGTTCTCGACCTCTTTTTCCACCTCTGCCACTGCTTCCTTCAGAACTTCGCTGGCGATTCGGTCAATCTCCTGGCGTTTTTCGGGGGAAACAAATTGTGTTCCCGCCATCAGCTGGCTGTGCCTTTGCCCCCATGCTCGGACAAACGCAGCGTAGTAGGGATCGCTGAATGCCTTGGAAAAACCAGCGTCAGCCAACCTTTTGTCAATTTCCGCCAGCTCTTTTTTCTGCTGGGGGGTTAGTGAGCGCTCATTAGCCATAAGGCGAACCCTGTTGTCTAAGTCCCCAAGTGTTTCCGGATCGAGGTCACTGCGAAAGCCGAACATCTCGCTGGTCAGGATGCCAGTGAAGCCCAGCCCGCGCGGATTGATGGCCGCTGGTTCCCACCTGCAAGCGCCGGTCTGTGGGTCGCGCTTCAGCAGATGAATCTGCTCCTTCAGGAGACTTGCAATAACAAGTGGGTCGTGGGTCGCCATCAAAATTTGACTAGTTTGCTGTTCCGTCGACTCAATGGCATTGTCGCTCATCACATGCGCTAGATCCTTTATATAGTCAATACTCCAGTGCGGATTTAAGTGTGTGTCGGGCTCATCGAGCAGTACGAGAGATTGGTGCGACTTCGTAAAGCGCATTAGGCCCAAAACCATTAACAATTGCTGCTCCCCTTCGCTCAATTGATGGAATGTGATGGAAACCTGCTCCGTATTGGTGGATTTGACGCGCACTTGAATCTTGACATCGTGAATTAGTTCTGAAAAATCAGTACTCTCCAGAGCCAGAAAGAAGGATCTAGCATCCTGATACTCAGCTGCAAAGGAATGCAGGCTCTGGAGATCCGGCAAGAAGAAATAGTAGTGGTCTTCTGTTGTCGACCGGTAGCCGTAGTTAACCTTCTGTTGCAGTACCATTGGGGCAATCGCATAGTGCCGCAGCCGCTCCATTACTCGGCGCATAATTCCTGTCGCCCCCCAGAAATCTTCCGGACTGC
>JBARNL010000827.1:0-9190 GCA_049802955.1 Candidatus Angelobacter sp. | reverse complement strand
GCACCTTGGCGCCTTTTTCGCGCGCCTCTGATAGCCCTATCGCGATGGCTTGTTTGCGGCTCTTTACCGTGCCGCCCTTGCCGCCTTTGCCGGATTTGAGTGTGCCCTTTTTTCTTCTATGCATGGCGCTCTTTACCGACTTGCTCGCAGCTTTGCCGTATTTGCGGCCGCTGGATTTCTTTTTCGAACTGGAACGTTTCTTGGTTGCCATTGTTCCTCCCTGATAAGTGAGAAGCATCGGGAAAGAAATGAGTTGCGCCTCAAAGCAGCGCCCTTCGGTCAGCGAAAAAGTTGAAAAAAACGCAAGTTGAGCTGCGCAAACTTCATTTGGTCGCACCATCCTCTTGCGCGAAATGTTCATCTTTTTGAATGAACGCATTGCTTTACAAGGATTAGAGAAAAAGGAGGGGAATTATGGCGCGCCGGCCCACTGCACAGAAAAAGACATCAAGGCCTGAATCCAAAGGCAAGCTGATGCCGTTTAAGACAAGAACCAAAGATCAACAGAAAGAGCCCAAGCCGCCGTTTCCTAAACAACACCAATCTCATCCCGGGATTGAAGCTGAGGTGGAGCCTCGACCAAAATATGATGCACCGCTTTATCGGGGAGCGGAGAAACTCCTGGACAAAGTCGCCCTTATCACGGGCAGTGATTCCGGAATCGGGCGCGCAGTCGCCGTGCTTTATGCCCGCGAAGGCGCAGATATCGGCGTCGTATTCCTTCCGGAAGAAGAGAAAGACGCCCAGGAAACGGCAAGAGCGATTCAAGCTGAAGGACGCCGGTGCCTGTTGATTCCGGGTGACGTGAAAGATCCGGAGTTCTGCCGCAAAGCCGTTGAGCAAACCGTGGAAGAGCTGGGAAAACTGGATATTTTGGTAAATAACGCAGCTTTTCAGCAGCATCAGGAATCGATTGACGACATCAGTGAAGAGCAGTGGGAAAACACTTTTCGTACCAACATATTTGGCTACTTCCACATGGCCAAGGCCGCACTACCTCACTTGAAGCCCGGCAGCGCGATCGTGAATACCGGTTCCATCACCGGTCTGCAGGGCAGCAAAGAGCTGCTCGATTATGCGTCGACCAAAGGCGCAATCCATGCATTCACAAAATCTTTGGCGCAGAACCTGGTGGAGAAAAGGATACGTGTGAACTGTGTAGCGCCGGGGCCAGTATGGACTCCACTGAATATTGCCGACAAACCTGCCGAGAAAGCGGCAGAGCACGGTAAGAAAACACCCATGGAACGTCCCGCGCAGCCGGAAGAAGTTGCCCCAGCGTTTGTGTTCTTTGCTTCGGAAGCGGATTCCAGTTACATCACTGGCGAGGTGTTGACATTATTGGGAGGAGAGACTACTGCTGCCTGAACCTAAGGTGCTGCTGAGACAAATGTAAATAACCGTAGCTTGTGGCGAAGCTAGAGACGATTTAGTCTCTTAACACGAACTCGTATCTCACTTCGATCTCGCTTTCATGGTCTGTCGATTCGTACTTCCATTTGTGAGCAGCCTGGGCTAAAGCATTGACAAGCACGGGATTTCCCCCGAGCTCTTTGATTTTGACTACGCTGCCTTCGGAACTCACGGTGAGCAGCACTCGGGCTACGCCCTCAATCTTCATCTTGCGCGCAAGTTCCGGATATTCCGGCGGCACACTGGATTTCACTTTGCGCGTGCCGCTTTGAGCTTGCGTCGTCTGGGAAAATGCAGTGGAGATAGGGTAAGTGTTCCAAAGCAGGGTCGCGATCAAGACAAAGAATGTAAGTCTCAAAAGATGAAGTGCGCGATTTGAAAAGTTGGCGATCATATATAACGTCGTGCGCTTGTGGCGGCGAACCGGCCAAGCCAGAACATCTTCGTTGCAAGTTCTGCAACATTTCAGCTCCTGCAACTGGATCATCCTATAAACACCGCCTCCACTCCAGCATAAACAGCTTTCGCCTGCTCACGGAAGTTAAACACTGAATTGTCCTTTTGTAATCGTCCATCGCACGAGATGAATCATTGTTAACCTCCAAAATGGAACCCGAAACGATTGAATCCGCAACCGAAAGCGGACGCATATAGGACCTGAAGAGAATCATGGAAATCGCCTGAAGCAATGAAATATGAGAGTTCTATAGGTAGATACCGTGTCAACGCAAAAAAAAGAGAGACGCAGCAGCCTGCGTCTCCGTACGTTGAACTACTTAAATTTAGCCTTTCTTAGGCTGTTCCACCTGAAGATTATTCTCGACTGAGAAAACTCCGGAAACACCGTTCGCGCGGATGAAAGCGTCGTCCTTGTCTGCCTGGGTTCGTACCACGCCTTCCAGGTTCACGTGACCGTTCTTCACGATAATGTGAATCGGCGGCGTGGACTGGATCCCGTAATCGAACAGACGAGGATCGTTGAAGACCGCCAGAGCCACCCGGCGGCGAATACGGTCATCATTGAATGATGCCGGAAGTATCTCGATCCTGTTGTCCACGCGCTCCACGCCTTCAAGGTGCTTCACGCGGGCTTCGGCTGAATCCTTCACAATAGCGTCCCGGACTTACCCGAACAAGGTGACGGTACCGCCATCTACACGGTAAGCGAGATTATCGAAAACCGTAAACTGCGGAATCATGTTCAGCTCATGACGGACTTCGCCGGAAAGCCGCTGTTCAAGGCGCGCATTGGCGCTTGATGTGACCTGCTGGGAAGCTTGGTCAGCAGAAGCGGCGAACGCCAATCCCGTGCTTCCCAAGGCCAGGACCGTTGCCAAAAATGCATTCAAACTCTTTTTCATAGACTTCTCCTCATTTCAACTCTCAAAGAGCTTTAACTGTTTAGTTAATTTGTTAGATGTCAGGAAGAAGCACCGGATTCCGCACTTTCAGAAGGGTAACAATTCTTAACTTCGTCTGGCGCTAGAGAGGGACAAAAGGGCAGGCAAAGAGCTTCAGGTGAACTTCGGGTGGTTGCCCCCGGCCAACAATCGGGCCGCTTTTGTGTATCCTATTTAGGTTGCGTTGGTTCGACTGTGGCTGCAAGGGACAGCTAAAGGCGGTAAAGAGAGTAACCCCGCGGTCGGCGATTCACATCTGAGTATTTTGCAGGAGCGTTCCCCCCATGAAATCTGCAAGAAAGATAATTTTCGTCGTTATCTTGTGCATCGGCTCAGGCGCCATAGCGCAGCAGGCTCCAGTGAACCCGCAGACGCAAGCACCGCCAACCGACCTGAATACAATCCTCTTGCAAATCCAACAAGCCGCCAGTTCAGCCAATGCCGATATTGGAAAGCTGCGGATTGAAAGGTGGAAGACCGATTCCCAGCAAAAACAACAGATGCAGCAAGTTGCGGATTCATTGCAGAAGAACATTACCAACGCCGTTCCTGGCCTGATCAGCGATGTCCAGACCAGCCGTGGTGGAGTGCTGGCGAGCTTTAAGCTGTATCACAACTTAAACGTCGTTTATGAATTTCTCAGCTCCATGGCGGAGGCTGCAGGGGCTTTTGGCAAAAAAGAAGAGTATCAACCGCTTGAAGGCGACGCCACTGCTTTGGACACTGTCCGGCAGAACCTATCAACTTATATCGAGCAAGCCGCCGGAAAAATGGAAGCGGCGAACCGTGCAGCCTCCAATGCCGTCCAGGCAAAACAGACCCCGGGTACAGTTGTTCCGGGGCGAAAAGTCGTCGTGATCGACGAAAACGATACCCCTCCTCGCAAGCATCCAAAGTCAACAAAGAAAAAGACTTCCACCCCACCCGCGAAGGCCACCACGACTCCCGCACAGGCATCTTCCTCTCCTCACTAATTTCCAAGAAGCTGGAACTTGTGACCCCTGGATGGGGTCTATCTATCTTGAAGGAACCGCTGTATTCCGTGGGCAGGTTACTACCGTTACCGCTAAATTAGTTGTAGCGGCGCCCATATCTTGAGAAAATTGGGGTGACGCCATGCGAAGAGTGGCGGGAGTAACAGCATTGGGAAACATCGCCAGCGCAATCGGCATAAGAGCCGAAGAAGCCTCAATTGTTGCCGAGCTGAAGGCCGGCTCTGAAGAGGCTTACAACTGGCTTGTGACCCACTATCACCAGCCGATCTACAGCCTTGTCTATCGCATTCTGACCGACCCTGCAGATGCCGCGGACACCACTCAGGAAGTCTTTCTAAAAGTCTTTCGCGGTATGAAGCGTTTCAATGGCGAATGCAGCCTGAAGACGTGGCTCTACCGTATCGCGATCCATGAGGCTTCCAACCAGAGGCGCTGGTGGTTCCGGCACAAGAGCAAAGAGACTTCCATGGAAGCCCACGTGGACCAGGAAGGGAATTCATTTGGCCTGTGTGACACGCTGGCCGACAAGCGTGAATCGCCCATGGAGATTTTTGCCCATGAAGAAGTGCGCGCGCGAGTGGAGATGGAATTGAAACAAATTCCGGAGCCTTATCGTACAACCGTGGTGCTGCGCGATATTGAAGGGCTTGCGTATGAAGAGATCGCGGAAGTGCTGCAGATTTCGCTGGGAACGGTAAAGTCCCGCCTGATCCGCGGCCGCGATGCTCTGAAGAAACGACTGGAAACTTTCGTCAATGAAATGGGTGCTGAGGTAGGGGGAAATAAGCCGGAAACGAATCACCGTTCTCCGGCACAATCAGAAGTGGAGGCACAGTCATGAGATGTACAGAGGCCCGGCCCCTGTTCTCATCGTATCTGGACCGCGCGGTCAGCGGGACGGAGATGCACGAGATCTTCGCCCATCTGGAGCAATGCGCGGACTGCCAGAAAGAATATGCGCTCTTGGAAAATACACGCTCGCTGGTTTCATCGCTTGGACGCCGTCAGCCCCCCTCTGACCTGGCGTTGAAGATCCGGGTCGCCATTTCCAGTACTCGCGCTCGCAACTCGCTGGGTTTGTTCCAGCGTTGCATTGTACGATTGGAAAATACGTTTCAGGGCTTCATGGTTCCGGCTACCGCGGGCGTGCTTTCCGCAGTAATCTTCTTTGGCTCTTTGATCGTGTTGCTGGTGCCGGCGCAAGTCAGTGCCAATGACGATGTTCCATCAACTTTTTACACGCCGCCGCGGTTGCAGATCTCTGAGTATCCTGAGAACCAATTGACCCTGGATTCTCCGGTAGTCATTGAAACTTACGTGGATACCAATGGGCGCGTCGAGAATTTCCGTATTATTTCCGGGCGCGACGATGAAGAAGTAAAAGCGCAATTGAACCGGGCCCTGCTGTTTACAATTTTCGCTCCGGCCCAGTCCTTTGGCCGGCCTGTTCCGGGAAAGGCGATCATGTCCTTTTCCCATATAAACGTAAAGGGATAGGCCCTCCGCTTGTCCAGAAGGGTCAGGCCCCCAGGGGTTTGACCCTTTCTGTTTTTCTGGCCTAAACTTAAGTTTCCCACACATTTGGAGGGGACCCTGAGGCGGAAACTTCAACCATTTTTCTGGTCTGTGCTGCTACTCGCTGCGGTATCCGGGACGTCTCTTGCTCAGGCCACCAAAGCGCAGCTGGAAATCAGCGAGACATTTTTCACGCTGGCGGCTGCCTTGAATAGTTGCGGCTATGATGCCGGCCTGGAAAATTCCATGCCGCTTCGCCAGGCGATTCGGACAGAAGTGCGCAGTGCATTGAATCGGTCTCCTGAAGCAATGCAAGGCGGACACGCAGTCTGCCAATTTTGGATCGACCACCAGGTTCCGGGCAAAGATAATGACGTAACGCCTTACCTCTCGCTCGCGCTGGATTTAGGGCCTGCGCCAGAGTTCGCTCCCACCACTCCGGAAGCCGATCTGGCCCCCGACGCGGAACGTGTGCTGGGCGTTATCTCACCCCTGAAAAAGTTTTATCAGGCGGCAAACATTGAGGCCATCTGGCGAAAACATCAACCTGAATATCAAGCGCTGGTCAATCAGCTTCACGATCCGGTTTCTCAGCTGCTTACGCAAACAGATCTTTATTTAAAGGTCCCGTTCAGCAATTACCCTGGCCAGAGGTTCGTGGTTTACCTGGAGCCCCAACTTTCTCCCGCGCAGGTGGATTCGAGAAATTTTGGCAGCAATTACTACATCGTTGTTTCGCCGGACCATGAAAAGCACGTGCGTTTTCCGGAGATTCGCCACACCTATCTGCATTTTCTGCTCGATCCCATGGCGCTATCGCATGGAAATACGCTGAAGCAACTGGAGCCCATTCTTGAAGACGTGCGCAGGGCCCCAATGGCACAGGCATTTAAAAATGATATTTCGCTCATGGTAAATGAGTGCCTGATTCGTGCCATTGAAGCACGCACCACGATTCCCAAATCCAACGCGCCAGCCAGAAATGGCTACGTGCAACGATCGGTGGAAGAAGGGTTCGTGCTTACCCGGGTCTTTTACGATCAACTGAATGATTTTGAAAAAGATTCAACGGGTTTGAAGAATGCCTATGGCAACCTGCTGCACACCATCAGCCTGGAGCGGGAGCGGAAAAGAGCGCGCGAGGTAGTGTTCCGTGACCAGGCCACGCCGGAAATTGTGAGCGCGGTGCAGCCGGCGCCGAATGAAGAGCGCCTGCTGAACATAGCCGAGCAGAAACTTGCGGCTGGCGATCGCGACGGCGCGCAGAAGCTGGCGAACCAAGTCCTCCAGCACAATCATGGTGGCGATGCTCCGGGGCACGCGGTTTTTATTATGGCCAGGATCGCCACGCTTACCGGAAAAATGGAAGAAGCCCAGGTCAGTTTTGAACAGGCGGTCGAATCGGTGCATGATCCCCGGATGTTGGCGTGGAGCCATATATACCTTGGGCGAATCTTTGATATCCAGGAAAAACGCGACGTGGCCGTGGAGCACTACCGGGCCGCGCTAGCAGCGGGCGATCCTTCTGCAGACACCACGGCAGCAGCGGAGAGAGGTTTGACTGCGCCATATCAGCCGCGAAAGGCGGCAAAGCCATGAAAAGCTTTTCGCAGAGAGCCTTCTTCCTCATTATGCTCTGCTGGCTTAATACCTTGATGGCACAGCAGCCGGCCGACAGTAACGGTAAACAGACTCAAACCGCGGGCAAGCACGTGCCGCAAGCCAAGACACATCCTGAATTCAACGACTATAACGCTGCGTATGCCATTGCCGGCGGAGCAACTGCAGAGAAAGCGGCTGATGATTTCGCCGCCAAGTATCCTGACAGTGAATTAAAGTCTTTTCTTTATTCGAAGGCCATGCATGAGTACCAAAACGAAGACAATCCGGCAAAGATGTTGAGTGTTGGAGAGAAAGTATTGCGCCTTGATCCTGACAATTCAATCGCGCTGGTGCTTACGGCAACGGTTCTCGCGGACAGCTTGAGCGATGCCGATAGTGACCGGCAGGCGAAAATCGCGCGCGTAAAGAAAAACGCTGGGCACGCGTTGGATACCCTCGACTTGGCTTTCACACCTCCCGCCAACGCGACACCCGAGCAGGTGAAGCAATACAAGAACACTTTGGAGTCGATGGCCCACTCGGCGCTTGGAATCATTGCGTTGAAGGCAGCGGACGACTTGGAAGCAGAGAAGGAATTACAGCTTTCGGCTGACTTGAACCAAAGCCAGCCAGACCACTATATCTGGTACCATCTTGCACTGGCTCAGGACCACGAAAAGAAATATCCAGAGGCGCTGGTTTCCATTAACCATGCCTTGCAGGACATTGGCGTGAATGCTGACCTGGGGGAACTTGCCAAGAGCGAGCAAGGCCGGTTAATTAAGCTTACGGGCGGAGCATCGTCGTCGCAAAAGCTTCCGGCGGAGCCTCGAAATAGAATGCAGTTGTAGCTATGAGTTCAGAATATTTAGAAGTTGCGGTCGCTCGATCTACGGCACAGTTCCCTGGTTGGAAACCGGTCACAGCCAGGATATCCCTCGGCCTCATAGTACTCTTCCTTTGTTCAACGGTGCCGGCCATTGCGCGGGAAGCATCCGCGACGCTGCAGAGTGGATCGCAGCCGGATTCGGTGGCGAGACCCCAGGCGCGAAGTGAACAGGAACGCACCGATTTCAATACTGCTTATGCATTGACGGGCGCTGCGACGGAGGAAGCCGCGGCAATTGATTTCTCGAACCGGTATCCCACCAGCGAATTGCGCCGCTATCTTTATTCCAGCGCGATGCTCCAGTATCAGCGAGAGAATAATCCGGCCAAAATGCTGGCTATGGGCGAACGAGTTCTCGCGCTCGACCCTGAAAATCCGCTCGCGCTGGTGCTTACGGCGACAGTTTTGGCAGATTCCCTGGGTGATCATGATCGGGACCGGGACAAAAAGGTCAGCACAATCAAGCACAACGCGTCACGGGCTATTCAAGCCGCTGAAGCCGGCTACCCAGAAACATCGGACAGGATGGCGGTGTACAAGACCACTCTGCAGTCCATGGCATATTCCGCGCTGGGAATCATGAAGCTGAAGACGGGCGACGACGCAGGCGCGGAAAAAGACCTGAAAATAGCGACGGAGCTGGCCAAAATCCGGCCTGACGGCCATGCCTGGTACCACCTGGCGCTGGCGCAAGACCATCGAAAGAAATATGCCGCCGCGCTTAGTTCAGTGGAGCAGGCACTGCAACTCGCCAGTTCCGATCCTGAATTACAAAAACTGGCGGAAGTTGAACATGAGCGGCTGGCCGGACTGGCCAGAGGCCCGCGCAATGCATCGCCAACGGAGCCACAGTGAGCTCCCTCGCCATGAATTCCGATCTTGCCGCACTCCAATCCGCGCTGGGACACACATTCAAACGGCCGGAGATGCTGGAGCGGGCCCTAACGCACAGCTCGCATGCGCATGAGGAATCGAAAGCTGGCGGTCCGGATGCCTGTGCCGAGATACTCGATAATGAGCAGTTTGAATTTTTAGGAGATGCAGTCCTGGGTCTGGTAACAAGCCAGCTATTGTTCGAAAGATTTCCTACATTCCATGAAGGGCAGCTATCGAAACTGAAGGCGCACCTGGTGAGCGCGGAACATCTGGTGGGCGTTGCAACAAGGATTCGGCTGGGACAATACCTGCGATTGGGGCGCGGCGAAGAGCGTAGCGGCGGCCGGTCAAAAGGAACGCTGCTTTCCGACGCTATAGAAGCCGTCATCGCCGCCATGTACCTGGATGCCGGGCTGGAGAAAACGCGAGAATTCATTATTCGGCAGATACTTGAATCCGAGCTGGAGACAATCACCGCTGACGGAGAAAATGAATTTAGC
>JBARNL010000826.1:0-8895 GCA_049802955.1 Candidatus Angelobacter sp. | reverse complement strand
GATTAACGCCAAGGGTGGAGTGCTGGGCAAAAAAGTTGAGCTTGATTTTTATGATGACCAGAGCAAGCCCGACCAGGCCGTGCAGGGAGTTTCCAAGTTGATTGACCAGGACCAGGTTCCTGTGCTGCTCGGTTCTTATTCCAGTGAGAGCACCAAGGCGATTGTGCCGGCGGTTTCGCAGCGCGAGACGCCTCTCATCATCCCCACCGCCACGGCCGACAATGTCATGGATTCCAAATCGCCCTGGATCTTCCGCATCTGTGCCGGAGCCAATGATTACGCCAAAGCGACAATCGCATTCTTAAAAGCCAATGGCGCGCCCAGGAAGATGGCGATTGTTTATGAGAACACCAATTTCGGCCAGTCGAACATGAAGGCCATGACGGCTGCGGCCAAGGAAGCCGGCATTGAATTGGTGGCTGTTGAATCGTATGAAGCCAAGTCGCCGGACTACAAGGCCGTTTTGCAGCGCGTGAAGCAGGCAAATCCCGACGTAATCTATCTCTGCTCGTATCTTCTTGACGCTACAACGCTCATGCGCCAGGCGCGGGAAGTGGATTTGAACCCCAAGTATTACACTTCAGCCGGCACCGGGTTTGCCGCCGCGGAGTTTCCTACGGAAAAAGGCGCGGGCAAGAATGCCGAATATACTTTTTCCGTTTCGCAATGGCTGCCGGAAGCCAAGTGGGCAGGCTCAAAAGAATTTGACGCGGAATATTTCAAGCGCTTCAAATCTCATCCGGCTTACCATGCCATCCAGGCGTATGCCGCGTTGCGCGTGGCCGCCCAGGCCATCAACAATGCCAAGTCGCTGGAGCCGGCCAAGATCCGCGACGCTATCAAGAACATCAATTTGTCTTCCACTCCTTTTGGTCCTATAAAGTTTGATAACGGGCAGAACCAGCATCCGGTGCTCATCACGCAGGTCCAGAAGGGACAATATCGTGTGGTCTTCCCGGCGGACGCAGCGGAAGCCAAGCCGATCATTCCCGCGCCAGTATGGTCCAAACGGTAGGACTGGACTTGTGGGAATGAAAACTGTAAGCGAGACGAAGAACAGAAGGTCCGGATCAAACTAAACGTAGAGACGTAGCACTGCTACGTCTCAAAGCTTTCCCTCTATGATATTTTTACGGAATTGATATCGGATTGAAACCGCGCACCGGCGACAGCGGAGATAATTCCGCGGAGATGCCGATCAAGGGGACGAATTAGAAATATTCCGGGCTTTAGCCCCTGAGCGCCGGTAACGTGGAGCAAATTTGGTTCGCTTCTTACAAGCCTGTGCTGATGGTCTTTTGACCGGCGCGCTCTACGCCGTTATTGGAATGGGCCTGGCCTTGATTTTTGGCGTCATGCGCATTGTCAACTTTGCTCATGGGGCCTTTCTTATGGTGGGCATGTACGCCACCTATGTATTGTTCGATTATTTCAAGCTCAATCCGTACATCGGCTTTCTTCCCGCCGGCATCGCGCTATTTATTTTTGGCTATCTCGTTTACATGGCGCTGATCCGTCCCATTCGTGACCGCTCCCACTTCATGCATATCCTCATGACCATGGGGATCGGCCTGATCCTCACCGATGCTGCGCAGCTCATCTTCAAGGCCGACTATCGCCAGACGAACATTGATCTCATCAATCGCAGTGTGCATCTCGGTCCCTTTGGGGCCAACGCCGCAGAAGTCCTCTCATTTGCCATCGCTGTGGCCTTTGTCATCGGGCTGCGCGCGTTTGTAGTCCGTAGTCTTACCGGTCAGGCCTTGCGCGCCATTTCGCAGAATGCTGAAATTGCGCCGCTGATGGGCATTAATCTTGTGCGCGTCCAGGGCATCAGCTTTGCTCTGGGGTCGGCCCTTGCAGGCATCGCGGGCGGCCTCTTGCTTCCTCGCCTCTATCTTTTTCCCGGCGTCGGTGAAGACTACACTACCAAAGCTTTTGTAATGGTGGTGCTCGGAGGCATGGGTTCCATTGAAGGCGCGGCGTTCGGTGGTCTGGTACTCGGACTCTCTGAAAGCCTGACCAGCCTCTATCTAGGCAATCAGTGGGCCTTGATCATCGACTTTGTTCTGTTTCTCCTGGTGCTCTCATTCAAACCGGCCGGCATCTTTGGGAGGCAGCGCGCATGAGCCTTTTAAAGAGCTGGAAATTCTGGGTCTCTCTTATTATTGTGCTGCTGTGGGCGCGCATGCCCTGGTTCATCCATAACAACTACCAGCTTCAGGTGCTCTTCCGCATTACGCTGTTCGCCGCGTTGGGGCTTGCCTGGAACCTGGTGGGCGGCTATGCCGGACAGCTTTCCCTCGGTCACGTCGCGTTCTTTGGCGCGGGCGCTTACGGCCTCGCGCTCTTTGCCGATTTAGGCATTCCCATCTGGATTTCCCTCCTTCTCGCTGCGTTGGTCGCTACTGCTTTTGCCGCGGTGATTGGTACGATCTCTTTTCGGCTTCGCGGCCCGTATTTCGCGCTTGCTACCATCGCCTTTGCTGAAGTGTTGCGGCTGGCCGCTACCAATTTGAACGTAACCGGCGGAGCCATTGGTTTGACCATACCTGCGCTTTTTGTCGGCAGGACTTTCTGGCGTTCTTTTTATCTCGCCGCCATAGCGTTGGCCGTAATCGCCTTTATCACAAACTATTGGACTTCGCGCTCGCGCTTTGGCTATTACCTTATGGCGATCCGTGAAGATGAGGACACAGCCGCCGCCGTTGGCATCAATACGGCGCGCTGCAAAGTTTATTCGCTGCTGGTGAGCGCATTTCTTACCGCTTTGGGTGGCGCTCTTTATGGCAGTGCGTTCCAATTCATTATTCCTGACAGCGTTCTCACTATCGATATCTCAATCCAGATTGCCATCATCACCATGCTGGGCGGCGCGGGGACGTTGCTTGGGCCAATTGTGGGCGCGGTGCTGCTGCTGAGCGCTTCAGAAGCTTTCAAGAACGTTTTTCAGGAAAGCCATCTTCTCATCTACGGCGTCTTGATTGTCGTGGTGGTGCTGTTCTTGCCGGAGGGAATTGTCGGCGGATTGCAGCATCGCTTCCGCAAGCGGATCAAAACACCAAAGGACGCTACGCCTCAATCGGCGTTACGCGGAGCTGCGCAATGACGCCGATTCTGGAAATGGAGAATGTTGCCAAACGCTTTGGCGGACTCCGGGCCGTCAAGGGCGTTTCACTCGCGATGAACGAAGGCGAAATTCTTTTCATCATCGGTCCCAACGGCGCTGGCAAGACGACGGTCTTCAATTTGATCAGCGGATTTCTCCATCCCAATGAAGGCGTCATTCGCTTTCAGGGTAAAGACATTTCCAAAATGCCGCCGGACCGCGCCGCCCGCCTGGGTATTGGCCGCACCTTTCAGATCGTGAAGCCGCTGCCCAGCCTGACCGTGCTGGAAAACGTGATGCTGGGCGCGTTCATGCATACCCACAGCCTGGGTCATGCGGCGCAGGAAGCGGCAAAAATTTTGGACTTTCTCCAAATGTCGCACCTCAGCAAGTTTCTCGCCAAAGGTTTGCCGCTAGCCGCGCTCAAGCGTCTTGAGATCGCACGCGCGCTTGCGACAAAACCCAAGCTGATTCTTCTCGATGAAGTTGTCTCTGGACTCACCACCAGTGAAGCGCTTGCGCTGGCGGAACTGGTAAAGCGTTTGCCGGAATGGGGCGTGAGCGTGGTGGGCGGCGTGGAGCACGTGATGCAAGTGGTCATGAAGATTGCGCATCGCGTGATAGTGCTCGATTACGGCGCCAAAATCGCTGAAGGCGCGCCTGCCCAAGTGGTAAAGATGCCTGAGGTGATTGAGGCTTATCTCGGACCAAAATACAAGGAGCTGACCCAGTGAACGCGCCCGCAGGCTCTCTCAATCCAACAGCGGGTGTGCCTTTGCTGGCTGTCGGCAATGTCACGGCATTTTATGGTGATTTGCAGGCGCTCTTTGATATTTCGCTTCAGGTAAATGCCGGCGAGATCGTCACGCTTATCGGCGCGAACGGAGCAGGGAAGACTACCATCCTGCGCGTGATCTCCGGCATGAAGCCGCCGGCCAGCGGCTCTGTTCGTTTTGCCGGCCAGGATGTCTCACGCGTCCCCGCGCATAGCATGGTGGCGCTCGGAGTAAGCCACGTGCCTGAAGGCCGCCAGGTTTTTCCTTTCATGACAGTAAAAGAAAATCTTTCGCTCGGCGCTTATACTCCGCGCGCGCGTGGAAATGTAAAGCACCTGATGGCGGAACAGCTCGCGCTTTTTCCTCGTCTGGAAGAACGGCTCAACCAGTTGGCCGGAACTCTTTCCGGAGGCGAGCAGCAGATGGTTGCCATTGCTCGTGGACTCATGGCGCAGCCCAAACTGCTTCTTCTGGACGAGCCTTCCCTTGGTTTGGCGCCCAAGATCGTTGAAGAGGTTTTCGAGAAGATCCAGGAAGTCCGGCGCACCGGCATCACCATGCTGATCGTGGAGCAGAATGTGGTGAGCGCGCTGAGTATTTCTGATCGCGGCTATGTAGTGCAGAACGGCTCCGTGTTGCTGGCCGACCAAGCCAAAAATCTTCTCACGAATGAAATGGTCCGCGCCGCTTATCTGGGCCTGTAGGGAAATCAATTCAGGCACTTCTCTGTTTCAGTGCATCAACCAACCCAGTAATGTAAGTGGCTTGTATTGAAAATTATAGGCTTTTGCGATTTGCGCGAGATGCTCACGAATTTCCTTGTCTTCTGAATGCGCTTGCTGCGGTGTGATCAAATTACGATCTCCATGTGGGTCTGACGAGAGATCATACAAGGCTTCCTCGCGATTATAGTCGTCCAATGCGAAGAGCATGCGCCCATTATCGCGCAGAATTCCATAATTGGGCGCGTAACTGGACGCCATTAGGTATGACGGGCGGTCATACTGGAAAGACTCTTTTCGCGTCTGAGTGATCATTGGCCGTCCCAGTATTTCGTCGTTTCGAATCGGCCGGTGCCCCAGCAGATAATAGAGGGTTGGCGTTATATCGGTGGTAAAGATCAGCTTAGAGGTATCGTAGTAGTAAGTTTTGCGTATCTTTTCGGGTACATGGATGATGAGCGGCACTTTCATTATATCGGGCTCAATCGATGTGGTGTGCGGACCGTGCCCAAACTCACCGTGATCTGCCGTAACTACAATGATGCTGTTGTCATACATGTTCTTCTTTTTCAGAAAGCTAACGAAGCCGCCAAAACAACCATCCATGCGCCGCAGGTCCTGGATATATGCGCGCTCTATCTGTTCTCGAGTATGGAGAATCATATCCGAGTGGCGCTTATACACCGTCAGCAGGTGCATGTTCTGGGGCTGGGTAAACATGAAAATCGGCCGCGCTGGATTGGTTCGACCTGAAATCTTGAACTCAGCATCAGCCACCGTTGAACAAAGGTCCACGTCAGTCCATTTACCTGCCTTGTCATTGAGCCGGATGAGATCAGTGTGATTGTCGAGCAGAGATTGCAGCGTTGTATCGACAGTGACGAATGACTGATAGCCGTCTGTAACAGCCAGTTTTTCCAGGTTGTTTACTCGTCCGAATGGCTGCACGAAATGCGCGTGCAGCAACATGGCTCCGGCCCAGATTGCAGGTTCGGAAAGCGTGGTGCCCGCGTAACGGGTGAATGCAGTGTGGAAGACCAGGCTACTGGTGGCGAAGGCCGCTATTTCTGGGGTGTAATCGACTGCCGGGTTGTAGGGAGTTACATAGTCCTGGCGCAGACTGTCAACCACAAAAATATAAATGTCGGGGAGCTTTCCCTGAGCACGATGCATATCGTCGACGAGGCCCATTTCGGGCGCAAATGGCAGCATTCCCGAAGGAATATTGGTCTGTTCGTGGAGATAACTGCATTGTTCGTTGCAGGGCAGGCTAGTGGTGCTTGCCAGCAGGTCGCGTGTTAGCGCGTAAGAAACGTCATAAGAACTGTGAATGCTGATCGCGTTGAAAAGCGGTGATTCGGGCGAAGTCCAACGTTGCGACTGAAAGCTGAAGGTGGAACCGCCGTAGGCCAAAACCGGTAAAAGAATTGCGACCAGTGGGTGGAGCACACGCGCAGGACGGGGCATGATCCTGATGAGAATCAATAATGTGGATGTCCAGAAGACAAGCACCCAGGTTTTCTCCACGATGGAGTTCCAATCAATCAACCCGATGATTGCCGGCACGACAAATGCTGCGCCCACCAGTACCAGCGAGAGAAGAGCGGTTTCAAAACTATAATGACGCTGCGGAACAGCCTGAAGATCTGTAGCTGCCTGCGATGAGGCGCGCAAAACCAAGCCTGCCCCGAACAACGCTCCCGCAAGTCCGAATACCCCGGAATAAACTACGGATTCTGTGGCGTGGAACGGTATCGCGCCGAATGCGACACGGTCCATAAGCAGTGCAATTGCGATCCAGCCGACCGCGGCAAATGATACGAACCTCGCCTTCAGGGGACAGCGCGTTCTCCACGCCACGGACTCGCAGAAGGCAAGCAGCCCAAAGACCAGGCCAAAGAAGAGGACGTGAGCAAGCACCGTACCAGTCCAGACCATAAGGTCGACCCGGCGCATGGGGGGAAGCGGCATTCCTGCAATCCAATACCGCAAATATCCAGTCGCGGGATACACAATCGCGACTGCCAGCGCCGGCAATGACAACATCGCTACGCCAAATCGCGGAGAGGCGGCTGCGGTCCAGTTCCTCTTCTGCCAGTATGCGCGGCAATCGATGACTCCGACCCACAATACGGGGAAAATAGTTGCGATCCCCAATACCATGCTGTGCGAATCATTGCGCAATCCGCTATAAGGGCGCTCAATGATCCAATAGATTGATATCAGCAATCCAGCAATGATGAACTCAAGCGCCATTCGCCGGGAGATGCGATCGTTACCGCGCTCCTTCCATAGGGAAATGGAGACCGCGGTCACAAGGATTGCATAAAAATACGGTTGTAAGGAGATGAGCCTGGGAATCCAAGCGAGAAAGGGCGCCTGAATAAAGGCGATGTACGTGTCCGGTATGTAGGCAAGAACTGAGTAAAAGGAAGTAAAAACCAGCAGCAACGCAAAAAGGCAGCGTGAAACCAAACCGAATACGCGCAGGTTAACTTCTTGCTTCATGGGGAAGATTTGCCGGAGTTGGCTCGCCAGATATGAGAATATCGGCACGCCCAGATGCCGGCAAATTACATTGGTGCTAGCCCTGTCGCTATTCAGCCCACAAAATCAGACGCACCCACCCGTTTCTGTTTCGATTTGGCGCAGGCTGCCATGTAAAGCTCGAATGTGGGCCCGGCACTCGATTAGTCAGATATTGATTTAAGTTGGTCTTTCAGCTTCATCCACGCTTGCTTCATCTCATCCTGCAATTCCTTCATCAGCTGCGCGGCCGTGGTTTCCCGCAACATTCCTATGCCCTGCCCCGCCCACAAAGAAAGAAGGCCCGCTTGTCCCGCGCTCGCGGCAGCACGCCGCATAGCCTGCGTAAACGCGTTTTGCCACGGATAAGGTAGATGTTCGAGCCCTGACGCATTCCACTTTTCGATGAACTCATTCCTTAGCCCACGGGCCATGCGTCCGGAAAAAGCCCGCGTAAGCGTCGTCCGGCTCTCGCGCTCATGCTTCAGTGCCTCACGATATGTAGGATTGGTTCCCGCTTCCTTGCAGGCCAGAAAAGCTGTTCCCATCTGGACCGCGCTTGCGCCCAGCGCTAATGCTGCTACCAAGCCCCGCCCGTCCATGATGCCGCCGGAAGCAATCACCGGAACCCGCACAGCATCCACAACCTGCGGCACCAGAGCCATTGTCCCGATCAGCGCTTCCTCAGCCGGCACAGCAAACGTTCCACGGTGCGCGCCTGCTTCGCTGCCTTGCGCGATCACCGCGTCCACACCTGCATGTTCCAATTGCCTTGCTTCGTCCACTGTGGTGGCCGTACCCATCAGATAAGTGCCTTGCGATTTGAGTCGATCGCTGGCCTTTTGCGGCAACAGCCCAAACGTGAAGCTCACAATGGGCGGAGCCGTTTTGGCAACAGCCTCCAATTGTTCATCGAAGTCTTCGATTGGCTTTTTCGGAAGCTCAGGCGCTTTCAATCCTAGCCGCTCGTGGTAGGGAAGCAGGAAATCTGCAACAACCTTTACACCGTCATTGAGCGGCAACTGTGCCTGCGGCGAAAATAAATTAACCGCAAACGGTCTTGTCGTGAGCTTTCGTATAGAGGCAATATCCTGTTGAATGCGCTCGGGACTGGAGTACGCGGCAGCCAAAGATCCCAAACCGCCCGCGTTGGAAACCGCCGCCACAAGTTCAGGTGTTGAAGGGCCTCCGCCCATCGGCGCCAGCACCACTGGAACACTGAGACCAAACTTACGACAGAAATCGTTCATGCATCTGGGTCCTTACGATCAAATACCGTGGTTTCAGCCAATCGCTTTGAACTGCTCGTCGATCTCTACTTGAAGTCCGGCAACCAGCCGGTTATTGGAATTGGCCAGCCCTATCACGGCCAGCATTTCGTTAAACATCGCGTCGGTCATGCCTTTCTTGCGCGCGGACGCAGTGTGCGCGGCGATGCAATAATCGCACTGGTTGCTCACGCTCACCGCCACGTACAACAGCTCTTTCACCAGCGGATCAAGCGCGCCCGCCGCCATGATGCTTTTTGTGTCTTCCCATACACGCTTCAACCGGACAGGATCATGCGCCAGCGCCTTCCAGAAGTTTGTAACGTTATCGATCTTGCGCGTGGCCTTGATGTCGTCATACACAGCACGCACTTCCGCGCTGGCTTGTTCATACTCGATGAATCCCAGAGTGGACATGTATCTCCTCAATTGCTTCCGCAAAATAAGAATGCGAGCGGTACGTTTCTGTAGCCGACGGCTTCAATTTCAACGTA
>JBARNL010000825.1:0-3580 GCA_049802955.1 Candidatus Angelobacter sp. | reverse complement strand
GAGTGACGCAACCAGGACCGCACAGGAAGCGGTTAAAAAGCTTCCGAATGATAAAGGCCTCAAATTGACGCTGGCGCAGCAGATGGCAGATAACGGCAAAGCCGATGAGAGCGTGCAACTGGCCAAGTCCGTGCTCAAAGGCGGGCCGGAAGACCGCGACTCCTACATCATGCTCTCGCAGATTTACATGCGGCTGAAGCGCTGGAAGGAATCGGAAGAAGCGATTGCGCAGGCGGAGAAATTGGCAGTGCGTCCGGAAGAGAAGGAATATATCCGCTTTCTGCAAGGCTCCATTTATGAGCGGCAGAAAAAGTATGATCAGGCGGAGCAGGCGTTCCGGCAGGTGCTGCAAGAGAATCCCACCAACAGCATGGCCCTGAATTACTTAGGCTACATGCTGGCGGACCGCAACAGCCATCTGGAAGAGGCGCTCACGCTGATCAAGAAGGCTTTGGACCTCGATCCACAAAACAGCGCTTATCTCGATTCGCTCGGCTGGGCCTATTTCCGGCTTGGCAATTATGATCAGGCAGAAGAGAACCTGCGCCGCGCCGCCGACAAGACCCCGAATGACCCTACCGTGCAGGACCATCTGGGCGAACTCTATGCGCGTACCAATCGCTTCAAGCTCGCTGCTGCCCACTGGGAACGCGCACTCGATGAATGGAACAAATCAGTGCCGGCAGATGTGGACCAACAGGACGTAGCCCGCGTTACCAAAAAGCTGGAAAGCACCAAAGTAAAGCTGGCGCAGCAAACGCAGAAGTAAAAAGATTTTTCACGCACACCAAATCAGCCCCTGCGCTGTTTCGAGTTTTCGAAACGGTTCAGGGGCTGATTGCTTTACCCGGATCTGTGTTATCGGTTCGTCCGTAGCAAGGTCTTGCTTTCCCGATTACGCGCGATTCCGGCGACCTCGGCGATTCCTTCCCTCATTCGCTCCTTAACGCAATCAGAGGATCCACTTTCGTCACGCGCCGTGCGGGCATGTAGCTGGCGGCCAGCCCAACGGCCAAAAACATCACCACTACTCCAACAAAGGTAACCGGATCATTGACGGTGGTTTGAAACAGCAGAGCCCTCATCACGCGTGAGAAAATAAGCGCGGCCATTATTCCCCCGACCAAGCCAGCACCAATCACGCTCATGCCTTGCGTCAACACCATTCGCAGCATTTCATTTCTCTGCGCACCCAGCGCCATGCGAATACCAATCTCACGCGTGCGTTGGCTGACCATTAGAGCTGTAACGCCGCTCAGCCCAGTAGCAGCAATGGCCAGGGCCAATCCTGCAAACAGTGCCAGCAGCAAAGCTGTAAGGCGGCTTTGCACCAGAGCGTCGCCGCGCAACTCACCCAGAGTCTTGATGCCATTTACGGGCTGCTCAGGATCAACGGAAAGAACTGCTTCACGCACCTGCTGCGCGTAATTCATTGGATTGCCAGCGGTCTTTACCAGCAGAGTGCCGCCCATCGGCGACTGCGCAAAGGCCACGTAGGCTGTGTCCTTAGTCTCCTGGTCCAGGCCGTAATATTTCACGTCTCCCACCACGCCAACAATTTTCACCCAGGATTTCCCGTTGTCGGCGGAGATGCGCTTCCCGAGCGGGTCTTCATTTGGGAAAAAATGGTGTGCCAGTGACCGGCTGATGATCGCGACCTCCGGCGAATCGGCATTGTCGTGCGGCGTAAAGAACCTGCCGCTAATGAGTGGGATGCCCAGCAGTTGCATGCTCTCCGTTGAGACAAAGCTCACGTCTGTGCTGGGCTGCGCGTCACTTTCGCTCATGGGCCGGCCCTCAACAATGAATGTGGTGCTCATTGGCATGGCCGGCGCCAGCGGCGCGCCATTGTTCACTCCCACTGCCACAATTCCCGGCGTTCCTTCCAGCTTACTCATGACGCGATCAAAAAAATTCAGCGTCGAGGCATTGCTGTTGTACTTGCTGAAGTTAAGCGGGATATTTGCCGTGAGCACGTTCTCCGGGTTGTAGCCCGCATTGACCTGTTGCAGCTTCACAAAGCTGCGCATCATAAGCCCTGCGCCAATGAGCAAAACAAAGCTCAGTGCCACCTGTCCGGCGACGAGCACATTGCGTACGCGCAGCCCACTGCTCTTCACCGTCGCGTTCGCGCTGCCTTCCTTGAGTGATGTCACAAGGTTCAGCCGCTGTGAAAGCGCGGGGATCGAACCAAAAATCAGTCCGGTCAGAATGGAGACCCCGAGCGTGAACAGCAACACCTCCATGCTGATGCGAACTTCCGCCGCGCGCGTGGTAAAGCGGCCGACAAAGCGCACCAGCAATTCCAGGCACCCCGAAGCCAGCACCAGCCCAAGCGCTCCGCCAGCCACGCTGAGCAGTGTGCTTTCCGTAAGCAATTGGCGCATCAGCCGGCTACGATTTGCACCCAGCGCGGCGCGCACAGCCATTTCCTGTTCGCGGCGCATGATGCGCGCCAGCGCAAGATTGGCTACATTGGCACAGGCAATCAGCAACACCAGCCCGGCGGTCCCCAGCAAAACCAACAACATGGGACGCACTTGTTTGGTTAGCTGATTCTGTAAACCGTCCATGACGGCTGAGAGGCCGCGGGACGCCGGATAGTCCGCTGGATTCGCCTGTTGCAGCCGCGAGGCAACCACGTTTAAGTCCGCGTTGCCCGAGGTTAAATCCACGCCTGGCTTGAGCCGGCCGAAAGCCCGAAAGCCACGTGCGCCACGGTTGCCGATCGTGCTCGGCGAGGAACGAAACGGGCAGGCGACCGTCGTCATGTAAACATCGTTTTCCCGCGGATACTGCGGCACCGGCGGCAGCACGCCCACCACGGTATGCACTTTGTCATTCATGCGGAAATGCCGCCCAATAATGCTGCGGTCGCCGCCATAGCGCGTTTGCCAGTAGGTATAGCTCAGAACCACCACTGCGTCGGCGCCCGGCACATCATCGGCAGAGGTAAAAAATCGGCCAAGGTATGGCTTGATGCCCAACAGATCAAAGAAGTGAGCAGAGACCACTCCCGTACGCACTTCGTCCGGCTCCCGCCCATCCAGCAGGATGAACGACATCTGGTGATACTCCTCAATCTGCGCTAGTGAGTTCGCCTGCTCGCGATAGTCATTTAGCTCCTTGACGGAGAATCCAACGTTCATCGCATTCGCTTTGGGAAATTCCTGGTGCATTACGACCAGCTCTTTACCTTGTGCATATGGCAACGGTTTCAGCAAAATGCCATATACTACGCTAAAAAGGGCCGTGTTCGCGCCGATGCCCAATGCCAGCGCCACCAATGCTACTATCGTAAAGCCCGGGTTCTTGCGCAGCATGCGAATTCCATAACGGAGGTCCTGAAAAAAAGTGCTCATGATCGCCTCTCCCAAAAATTGTGGGTCTTACCACTCCTATTAGAAACTGTCCTGAACGGTTCGGTCTTGTACTAATGCAAGTTCAGTTGCATTTGCGTTGGGGGCCGCAAACGGATTCATGTGTTTTCTGAGCCGAAGCGGAAAACATATAATCAATTGATAATAAGCTACTT
The DNA here is from genome assembly GCA_049802955.1 of Candidatus Angelobacter sp. Classification (GTDB taxonomy): domain Bacteria; phylum Acidobacteriota; class Terriglobia; order Terriglobales; family Acidobacteriaceae; genus Angelobacter. Next base: position 45 of record JBARNL010000825.1, on the reverse strand, counting down.
ACATTTAGCTACAGCATAAATCTGCTGTTCGTAAACGTACAACAC
>JBARNL010000824.1:0-1582 GCA_049802955.1 Candidatus Angelobacter sp. | reverse complement strand
GGCGGTCCGTGCGGACGTGACTGGCGAAATGGCAAATCGCACCGCAGAACCAGATATCCAACATCCGCGAAAGCATTTGCCAGGGCGATCAGCAATTTGCTCTGGCAGTTTGCTCCAGCTCCATGCGTGAGGACTAATCCATCTCCATTTGCTTGCGCTGGCTCGTGCAGAAAGCCGCGGACGGCAGGCTCGGCGGACAGATCGGAAAATTCACGATAGGCGCTCATGGCGTTACTTCCACATTACAGAATCGGCTGCGGACAAACACGCGAGCGATGTGCTTTGGCAATGCGGCGGAAGCTATTTCCATTGGCAAGATGCTGCCTTGCCGGCAGTCCATAAGTCAACTCTATTCGCGCAAGAAAGTCCATGCGCGGGCGTTCTGATAACCGTACTGTGGCGTCTGCCGAAGCGGCTTGCGCCAGAAAGACACCGTCTGCGCAACTGATAGAATAAGGGGCAAACTGCTAGACTGATTCGCAGCTTGCCAGCGTAAATTCAGGCGCATTATTGCGCGCGGCAGTAAGCGTTCTTATTTTCTGAAGTGAGGGGAAGCACCGAATGAAAGCAATCTCCGCCATAATGTTGTTATTGATTGCGGTACTTTTAAGTGGTTGTCTGGGATCAAGCAGCAGTTCCATTGCGCCAACTCTGGCGTTTGCCTACGTTGTGGGGCAGGGCGACAATTCAATCCATGCTCTCGCGGAGAAAAGCACGGGCGATTTGCAGCCGCTTTCAATATCCACATTTACCACCACGCCACGGCCTGTTTCGATTGCTTTGCACCCATCCAAAAATTTTCTTTATGTGCCCAACCTGACTTCGAATACGGTTTCCGGTTTCAATATCGATCATTCCACGGGCGTGCTCACGCCGATTGGCACAGCGCTTTCCCCCACTCCGGTCTGCGCGAGCACAGCCGCGTGCTCCAATCCGATTGCGGCCGCAGTTAATTCCGGAGGACAATTTTTGTTCGTGTTGAACCAGGGTTCAGCCTCACCTGCCGTGCCGGCTTCCATTTCGGTCTTTAGCATTGATCAGGCTCGAGGCCTGCTTACCCCCGTTTCCGGATCTCCGTTTGCCTTTGCCTCGCTTGTGGCCCCGAACCCACAATTTATGGCAGCCTCGCCCACACAGGGCTTTTTGTACGTATCCAATGGAACTGCTGGCAACATCTCAGCTTTTGCAATTGGGAGCGGCGGCGCTTTAACCGAACTGACTCCCGCGGCCACAGTCCCATCCACAACCGGCGCCACAGCGACCGTCGCAGGACTGGCAATTGATCCCAAAGGACAGTTCCTTTACGCTGCCGATTCGGCCAACAACACAATCGCAAGTTTCAATATTGCCGGCGGACCGCTGGCCGCCGTTGCCGGATCGCCATTTCCCGCCGGCACAAAACCCGTGGGTGTGGCCGTGGATAACACCTCTTCATTCGTTTATTCAGCTAACCAGGGATCGAATGACGTTTCCGCGTTCAAGTCGGCTTCCGGCGCATTAACTCAGGTTGCGGGCTCACCGTTCCCAGTGGAACCCACCGGTTCGGTTGGAACGCCGCAGCCGGTTTTCCTTACAGTGGACG
>JBARNL010000823.1:0-2084 GCA_049802955.1 Candidatus Angelobacter sp. | reverse complement strand
CGTTATATGAGTCCACGTCGGCCAGCTTCTGCGGCGTCAACACCAGGCGCATGCGCACGTTTCCTTGTTTCGCAAGATACGCCAGCATCTCTGCATCTTCGGCGGTAACAGCAGCAGCCGGAATCTGGGGAGTGTCTTTCAGGTAGACCATGGCGCCGGTGTGCGGGATACGGTAATCAGCGCCGCCCACGCTCCGCACCAGAGCGGCAATGGCTCCCTGTTTCGCCGCCGCGCTCGCGCCAATCGCGCGATAGATTACCGCCTCGCCATAGGCGGCTCCGCCATGGCCGGTAGCGGCAAGCTGCTTGTCAAACTTGTAATTGAACAGCACGATCTTACCCGCAACCTTGTCACGGCCAAGCGCGGCCAGTTCGTCAAAGTTGTTCACCACAACCACGGGTGCGGTGATTCCCTGCGTTGGCGTGGCAACGCTGCCTCCCAGCGCCGTCAGCACCACTTTTTGCGTGGTTGCGGGAGCCATGCCCGGATATTCCACCAGCGCTCCAGTCTCTTCTCCGCGCACCCAGTGCGGGACGACGACTTTTTCCAGCTTCACGTCGAGTCCAAGCTTGCGTAGCTCGTCGGCCACATACTGCGCGGCAAAATTCGCCTGCACCGATCCCGCCGGTCTTGGCCCGATGTTGTTTGTCAGATGGGCAAGCTGGTCCCACGCATAGTCGCTCTTCAGCGCCGCTTCCTGCAGTTGCTTCAGTTCAGCAGTGAGCTGAGGTGAATAAGCCGGCGGCTGCTGGAAATTACGTTGCGCAAAAATCACGCTGGTTTGAAAAAGAATGAGAGCAAGAACACAAAGAGACTTCAATCGGATCCTCCACGGATAGATTCTCAGGAAGCGCAGCCATTATAAGGCAGGGCTCCGGCAGGGATTCCATGCCGGCTCGCCCGGCACATGAGCTGGTGTAGAGAAATGATAGCTCCTCGCGTCCGTTGCGGCTGAGGTGCGGAAGAAAGAGCTGACGGGCTGGAGTGAGATCGCGATGTTATCTGGACCATTCGGAAATTCGCCTGTCATAACTTCGGATTTCGAAGCCGATGCCCGCGATATCATTTAGAAAGACATAGAAAGGCAGGACGCGTAGGCCCATTTGAGACCTCGGGCCGCAGCAGATCAGCAAATGAAATGCTGGGTCACTGATACGGCCTGGCACAAAGATCACCGCGTCCCCTGATTTGAACACAAGGAGCACACGAACAATGAAGCCAAAGAACACGATCTGCCTCTGGTTCGATAAGGACGCGCATGAGGCGGCGCGCTTTTACGCCGCCACCTTTCCAGATAGCAAAGTAACCGCTGTTCACCAGGCTCCCGGTGACTATCCGGGCGGCAAGAAGGGTGATGTGCTGACCGTGGAGTTCACCGTCCTGGGCATTCCTTGTCTCGGTCTCAACGGCGGGCCAACGTTTAAGCACAGTGAGGCTTTCTCCTTCCAGATCGCGACGGACAATCAGGAAGAGACGGATCGCTACTGGAACGCGATCGTGGGCAATGGCGGCCAGGAAAGTGCCTGCGGATGGTGCAAAGATCGCTGGGGTCTCTCCTGGCAGATCACCCCGCGCGCGCTAACCGGTGCGCTTTCGGCTGGTGGCGCTGAGGCAAAGCGTGCATTTGAGGCGATGATGACGATGAAGAAGATCGACATTGCCGCCATTGAGACAGCGCGGCGAGGCTGACGCGAACACACCGATATTTCATTATTCGTCTTGGATTACGGACAAATCGAAAACCAAGCCGGCCGGTCTTCCTTCTGGCGGCTATTGGTTTCTTGACGCTTTCCGGCACCAGTACTTAAAGTTGGAGTATGTCAAAAGTCCGGGTCAGTTCGTTCTCTGTGTCGCTCGACGGTTACGCTGCGGGACCAGATCAGAGTCTTGAGAATCCTCTCGGTGTTCGTGGGCCTGAGTTATTCCAGTGGTTTTTCTCCACCAGCACGTGGAAGCGGATGCACGGCCAGGAAGGCGGCTCTACTGGCGTCGATAATGACTGGGCACAGCGAGCCATGGAGAACGTCGGGGCCTGGATTCTCGGCCGGAATATGTTTGGACCTGTGCGCGGCCCATGGCCAGAC
>JBARNL010000822.1:0-4819 GCA_049802955.1 Candidatus Angelobacter sp. | reverse complement strand
AAGGCTCCCACCTAATGCGGTGAGAACAACTTTCTGCGTTGTCCCCTGAGCCATTCCAGGAAAAGTTACCAATGCACCCGTCTCTTCACCACGCACCCAATGCGGCACCACCACTTTTTCGAGGCGTACATCCAGCCCGAGCTTGCGAAACTCGTCGGCGACATATTGCGCGGCAAAGTTGGCCTGCGTTGATCCAGCGGGTCGCGGCCCAATGTTGTTCGTCAAATGGGCCAGTTGTGTTCCAGGCATAGTCGCTCGTCAGCGCCTACTGCTGAAGCTGCTTCAACTCATTACTCAGTTGCGGCGGATAAGGTGCGGCAGGCTGAAAATTTCTTTGTGCTGACACTGAAGCAACACATAAAAGGAGAAATGCGATGGAACGGAATATTTTCAACCCTGTTCCTCCAGAAGAAACACTTAGCTCCCCGACGCATCAGGAAATTGTGCGGCGATGTCGCGGCCATTATATCGTCCGACTACCCGTGACGGTCAGGCGGTATTCGGAAGTTGGAGGCCACACGCGATCATCTGGAGAGCAGATTCAAACTAGGCACGGTGAGCCGCTACTGAGGAGAATGCCTGTTGCCGTCTTATGGCTGGATGAGTGTGGCGGTTCGCAGATGGCAGAATCGCGCTCCTGCTTCAAACGGTTCCGCTGATGGACGCTCGGACCTGACCAGAAAGTACTCATTTGTCGGTTTTTAGCGCCAGGCAGGGCTCTTCTGATCCACCTTTGCCTATCTGTAACTGGTGTCTTGTGACCCAATTCTTAGTGATGTTCTCTCTTGTGGCCGCTCGGTCGCGATCATTCAAGCGAGTCACCTTCTTGGCTATAGGGCATTGCGGGATGATAAATGTCCACAATGCCGCTTCACTTAAGACCCCTTGATTACGAGGCGCGCACGAGTCCGCCTTCTGCCCTGAATCAAGCAACCGGTCCTGTTTTCGGGCATGTTTCACGAGCACAAAGTGAGAATTTACGCGGAATTTTAAGTATGATGAAAAGCGTGCCGAAGGAAATGTGAGATCAAGGTGAGTACGAGCGGCTCCAATTTGCAGCAGGGGATTAAGGCCATTGTCGCGGCGGAGTTTACCTCACAGCAAGCAGCTTTGCTGCAGGAAGTCGAGAAAAGCATTACCGACGCATTGAAAGCTAACCAGCGCGCTCTGGTTCTCACTGAAGAGCCAAAAAACGAGAGGAAATCGCACAAATGGGACGTTGCCCAAATCATCATCACCGCACTGGTTGGCCTTGCCGTCTGGTACACCCAAAACACCCTGTCGGACAAAATAACCGCCACTAACCAGGCCATTTCAACGAGCTATGTGTTGACGCAGGAGTATTACAAAGAAAGATTCAAAGTGTATCAGCAGACTTACGAGCGGCTTGCGGCGGTCGAAGTTGCATTCAGAGACTTGCAACAGGACGCTAGCCTGACACAGCCCGCCATATCGGCTAAAGAACAATTGGACGAGCAATTGTCACATGCGGAACTTTATTTCAGTCCGGATATTCTCAAGCAACTGAATGACCTGTCTTATCTTGCATCGCAGATCCCTCCCGTTAATCCGTCCGGTAGCGCGACGGTAGGAGAACTGATGACGAAGCTTGAGAGCGTAAAACAGTCAATGTACAAAGAAGTGACCAGCGGGGATATTGGCAGTTTGCCTGCCAGCAAAAAGTGATCTTGGTAGGAGGAAGAGCATGTTCAAACATTTAACTCTCGTCCTTGTATTGTCAGCTGCTGCATGGGGGCAGCAAAACAGTTGTTCGGCAAAAGCATCCGAATGTAAAAAACCCGTGGGCGGGTCGAAGCATTATCCGGAACAGCACTGCACTTGTTATACATGCGAGCGCGGCACACCTTCAGAACACATTCTTTGCACCAGTGATGAGAAGGAAAGAACGCGCTTCCAGGCGAAGGTCCAAGAATCGGAAAAGTTGCAGTGGGCCGTAGCAACGGGAAAAACGCGAACGCTCACTGGCTGTCTTCAGATTGCCAATGACGCGAATGAATACAACCTCACCACCGGCAAAGGCGGCACCTGGGAAGTTAAGAGCGACGGTGTTGACCTAGCGCCTCATGTCGGGCATATGGTGACGGTTACCGGCGTGGTTTCCAATGCCAAAATGCACGGCATGAAAGAAGACGCCAAGGAAGAAGCCAAAGAGCACGGCATGGACAAAGACGCCAAGAACCACGGGTACATGACAGTGAAGGATGTCAAGATGGTCAGCGAGAGTTGCAAAGAGTAGTGTTGTAAAGAGTGTGCTGATTCGGCATCAGAGCTTCAGAAGTGAACCGCTTGCGCTTCCGTTCAACGAATCAGGCACGTATCAATCTGGCAAGATTGGCCGATCTGCTCCGCTCCGCAATACGCCCCGCGCCGCAAGTTCGATGCCGTGCTTGGGTGAAAGCTGGACAGGTTCGCGCAATCCCTGCGTCATCTGGTCAATTCCCTGAACGAGCTTGCAAGCGTCAGGACACTGTTGGGATGCATTTCCGCCGCGAAGGCGAAGAGTCGGGAGAGGGGGCAGGCTTTACCGGTGGCGCAATTCGCTTAGAAAGACAAATTGCCTCGGGCACCTTAGGGGACATCGCTATATAACACTGTCTCTTCAATCGCTCTCGCGCGATACGACCCATGGCGATGAATCGGAAAGCCTGGGCTTTGCCCGTCGTCATTCGCAAGGAGCCTATTGCTGCTGAGAAGCTGGACGCTTTGCAGAAGATGCGTGGGGTGATTCTCATTATCCCAAAGCCTGCCAGCCTTGGATTTCCGCGTTGACCGAAGCGGGTGAGTTTGGCGTCGAGCAAAGGGTGAGTTGCTGTGCTAAGACTTCGATCAAAGCTTCCGGCCTCGCTGCTTTCTCCACGGCTGCATTTACGATTTTGAGGACAACGCTCGGGCACCGCGAGACAGCCCGACGATAAAATGATGGGAATATCGCTACGCACTTTGCGAATGCAAAGGGCAGTCTCCTCGCCATCCATTCCCGGCATCCAGTAGTCCAGCACCACGGCATCGACCGGATACATCGCAAAGGCCTCTAGAGCATCTGCACCGCACGTCGCGGTGAGGACCGAATAGCCCAGGGCTTCAAAGACAAGACGCCGGATCGACAAAATTGAAGGCTCATCGTCTACGAAGAGTACGGTTTTGGCTGCACGACGGCTCTCAGCTGAAAGCACCTCGGGCTCTTTTTCATGAGCAAGCCAGCCGCCGTTGCCATTGATCCTAGAGCCTTTAAAGAAGCCGCGAACCACGTTTCTCAGGGAGAGGGTCATACATTCGCCTCCTCAGTTATTGTGAGGCTAGGGTCCCCGACCACGAGCACGGCCAGTATGCTCAGGGCCACAAGCTGAGGGTTCCCGTGTGGAAGAAAGCTGAGGCTGTTAGAGCTTAACAAAAATCGGGCCGGGTTTACCCCGGCCCTAACTGCTCATTGAGTCACTCACCCGAAAGGGTTAAAGTTGAATGCGTTCCCGCAGGAAGGTAGCTACGATTGCAAAAATGAAAACGGCGTACAGCATTCCGCTAAGAATTTCGCACATGACTATAGATCGTGCCAGTCGCGTAATCGGAAGGATGTCGCCGAATCCAACTGTTGCAATTGTCGTCAGACTAAAATACAAGCCTCCGAACACTCCAAGTTTGTTTACATTGAACGATTCGGGCCTCCACAAAGACATAAAGCCGTAGGTGAGTGCAAAACCATAAACCGTGTTGCTGAAGGAAATGATGATGCTCCCGAGTGTTCTACCTGGCAGCTGCCCACGCTCTTCCTGTTCAGTTTCGACTAGCAATAGAGATTTTACTCGGTAACCATACAGCCTTGCTACCGCTCGAATGCCTGAATATGCCGCGTTGTACCAAATCAAAATGAATGCGAAGAAAGCCAATATAACCACAATGACGTTAGGGGCAATCGTCTGATTCACAACGAGTGCCGGGAGCAACCAGCTTATCAGGGCTATGACAGACGCGCCGACGAACACAAACGTATGTCCCGTATATCTTTGCGAGGTATGTCTCCAGGCCTGTCGGAAAGCAGCCCAGACGATTTTTACCAAACTGATCACTGCCCATAGAGTCTGTATCTTTCTGTACTGAGTTGCAAGCTGCTTCCCAAGCGAGTCGTATTTCTACTCTGGGATGTCCATTCTGTCTTTCAGCCAGAGCATATCGCCGGAGTAGGACGCGGGCGGGAATTGATAGCGCGGGCTGGCAGCGCCATTTATCGTACGCGACCTATGGTGCTACAAACTGCCGTCGCGGCCCGCCGAATGCATCCAGCGCAGCTTTAGCTTTGGCTTTGGCCTTTCACCGAACCCAAATCTGATTTTTACATCGGACTTCACCCAGCAAAACACTGCTTAGCGCGGCTCCGCTGGGCTGAACATGACAATCTCCAAAACCTCCTCTCTGCTGTTACATGCCGGCATCTGGCCGGGTCCTCTGCGAACATTTGCCGCACAGGTGTCTCAACGCGGTATTAGCCAAGGTCTTTGGCATTTCGCTTCTTTCCTTTCTTGTAGTGGCGCTCGAAGAAAAGCGTACCGGCTTCATAGTCGCGGATGTTCCCGGCACTAATAGTCAGCCTTTTCTTTTTTGTATTAAACTGAAGCAGCGGGCCGGCGGCACGGATTAGTAGCGTTTCGATTTCTCGTTCGTGTTTCTTTTCCTTGACCACATAGAACGAGAAATATTTGAGTTCCAGCATTTGAGTGGCTTTCCGAGCCGTGAGTCGCTGGAAAATACTCCCTCGTCCAATGTAGCGCGCATAGCCCATGGAATCGTGTGCGACATACACGCC
>JBARNL010000821.1:0-3380 GCA_049802955.1 Candidatus Angelobacter sp. | reverse complement strand
GAACCAGGAAAAGCTGGCGCGCAACGCCCGCGAGATCAGCACGCTGGGCAAGGAGCTTCACGACCGGCTGCGGTTGCTGGGCGCGCACATCGACAATGTTGGCAAAGGGCTTGACCGCGCGGTTGAGTCTTACAACAAGGCCGTGGGATCGCTGGAGAGCCGCGTGATGGTTTCCGCAAGGAAGTTTGTCGAACTGGGCGCGCCTGTCACCGAAGAGATAGCCGAGCTTAGCCCCATCGAGACCACGACCAGAAACCTGACGCTTGAATTTGATGATCCGGACAAGGCAGTACCTACGAAGAGTGAGGAGCCTTCGCTTGGAAATGATCTTGCATCTGAGCGAAAGGCTCTCTCTGCAAGCAAGGCAGCAGACTAGCATTTTTGTCGCTTTGCTCCAGACCGCTGACAACTTCCGATGTAGCTACTGTACCCAGGCTCCTGATGGAGGCGGCTCGCCAGGCGGCCTCGCCGCTCAAAATGTTTCCGTAGATTCTCATAGTGATAATCATTCGCGGGTCAGGGCGACAATCAAAAAACTAAACGCGAAGATCGCGAATAAGCGAGACATCACAAAAAACTCTAACCACAAGGTCGAAGAGCCAATTTTCATGAGCTTGCGCGGGCCGAAGACCCTGGATGACAAAGGACCCCCATTCGACTCGCAAGGCTCGCTTAGGGCAGGCTGCGGACCACCAAGGGAGAGCAAAGGCGAGTCTGTGTTGCGAGGTTTTGATCGCGTGCCGCTGACTCCTGTGCCGACGCTGCTGGTGGGAATGCGCAAGGTGACAGGAGCGGTGGCGCAGATGGTGGTGAATACGCTGTTAGGCAGCAATCAGCGTCAGCAATCAGCATTCTGCCAAGAGCAAACCCTTTTACCACAGAGGCCACAGAGGAACACGGAGAAAAAAATGGCCGCGAATTAACGCGAAAGTCGCGAATGGGAGAAGAAGAGTTGGGCTGCGACACTCTGATGCCGCAGGGCATTTGCAAGGAAGGTGATTTGGGCCCTTCACTCGCGGTGAAAGCGTTCCCTTTCGACTCCGCTCAGGGCTCCGGCCTTCGGCCTCTGGCCACGTTCCCGGGAGGAACGGGATTATTTTCAGCAACTCCGGGCCGGGCCTCCAACAGGGTATCTCTTAATGCCCACGTAGGCGAATCTGTCGGGAACGATGGCGTGATTCAGGGGTTCTTCGAAAATTTTGTAATGAACAGCCAGGGGCAGGTTGCTTTCAACTCTGACCTCTCAAGTGGCATCTCGAGCATCATCCTGAAATCGACCAGCGGGCTTACGCAGCTGGTGCGAGCGTCATTTACCGGCAACGGAGATCCCGCGCCAGGTGGCGGAATCTTTTTGGGGGTTCGCGAACTCTCCATCAATGGACTAGGGCAGGTCGCGTTCTCCGGATTCGACACTCTGCACGCGGGCATCTATCTTGCATCCAACGGTCATTTGAGCCTGGCGATTGATGGCAATACTCCTCTGCCCGACGGCACCGGGTTTTTCAGTACGATTTCACTCAATGCCATCAATAGTGATGGAGAGATCGCGTTTCTGGCGCAATCATTTCCCAATCCCAATGGCATGTACCTGGACAACAACGGAGCATTCTCAACCATCGCGCGTGATGGCGATCCGGCTCCGGGAGGCGGAAGCTTCAGTCTTGGCTTCCCCGATCCGCGCTTCGGCCCGGTTATCTCCGATAACGGTGATGTAGCTTTCGCCGCCGACCTGACGATCGGCGGAAGAGGCATTTTTCGATATTCGCAGGGAGTGCTTACCAGAATCGCGGGCCCAGGAGATCCTTCACCCGATGGATCGACGTTCCTCTCCACGGACGCACCGACCATCAACGCCAGCGGCCAGATCGCGTTTTCCGGGGAGACATTCATTGGCTTTGGCGCATTTCTCTATTCCAATGGCGTGGTGCAAAAAGTTGTTACTCCCGGGGACAGGCTGCCGCCGCGCAACTCCATCACTTTTGCCGACCTGCCGCAGGTCAACGATGCAGGCCAAGTGGCGTTTGGTGCGGGACTGGCGACTGGCGAGATCGCAGTTTTCCTTGCGGTGCCGGGTGATGACCAGGAAACAGACGACATTGTGGTCGGTTCCGGCACGCCCGATCCCTCAGCTCCACATTCACGCAATCAGCTCAAAGCGCGGCATCCCAGAAACTTTTCGCTGGAGCGATCACCGAACGATCACAGGAATTAGAAATCGCAGTAATTTCCGGCGTCGATCGTAAGGGTTGGCCCCGCCTTTGTAACTCGTGTGAATAGGCAGGAGGTGCTGCCGGTGATTGAGTTGAAGAGACTGGTGAAGAGGTTGGGATGAGAAAACCTACCACGGAGGCGCGCGGAGGCGCGGAGAAGAATGGTGATTGCACACCTTTGCGATCGGTGTATCGTTCTGGGCATGAAAAGCGCCGGTATTGCCGCCTTGATTCTGATATTTACAGGGTGTGGAGGCAGAACTTCCTCCTGGTCGCCGAACGCCGTTCGCCTGCCAATCACGTTGCGCGTGGGCCAGGGAGTGATGGAAGGTCTGCGGGTTCACTATGTTAAACCCGCATATCCGGGATACATGCAGAAGCAAGGAGATGTTGTTGTGTGGTTCTGGATCGACAAGAGTGGAGCCGTGGGAAATGTAAGAGCAATAGAAGGCGATCAGATGCTCTTACAGCCCGCGATGGATGCGGTGAAGCAATGGAGATACACGCCCTACCTGTTGAATGGCAAACCAGTCGAAGTGGAAACAATAGCGGTCGTAAGTTTTGGGAAGTGATGAGACGGCGCGGGAAAACACTGCCTGTCTCACAGGTATATTTTCAAGGAATATTTTATTCCTGTGCCGCCACGCTGGGGCTCGCATGTCCTTATTCCCTACCCACCCTTCCGGCTTCGCGTTCGCTCGCCTCAGGGTGGGCTAGTCTAACTTCGCGGCGCACCTCCGGCGCTGGATATCATGATCCGCAATAGTCCCGTAGAGATTCGCGAGTGTAGACGGAAATGCATAGATCGTTCGACTCGCCTTTGGTCGCGCGGCTCCCTCAGGCCACGCTCACGATGACAATGTTTTAAGTGATCGACAGTACCAAAGAAATATGGTGGTCTTTGCCCCTGTCACCCGCGGAGCAGATCCCTCACGCTCAGCATGTAGTTTCTCAAAGCTGCCTACAATCAATCTTGCTTCGGTCCGGGATAGCAGTCGCGAGATGAAATCCTTTTCTGGGTGTTGCCGTAGCACAAATGTCATTACGGGGCAAGTGAGTGAGACGCAGCAGCAGGGCAAACGCATCTTAATTTTTTGCCGACAAAGATTACCGAGTTGGTGCCTCTTCAGCTTGTTTGGCAATCAAAATCAAATGTTGCGGTACCAATTG
>JBARNL010000820.1:0-1641 GCA_049802955.1 Candidatus Angelobacter sp. | reverse complement strand
TTGTTGTAGAAGAAAGGGAGTTCAGCGCTGCGCTCAGGTTTGACATGGCAGCCGCAAGGATTGCTGCAATCAGCAATCCGGCAATGCCGCGCGGCATGTGCTCCACAATGAACGTGGGGAAAACGTAATCATTGGTGGCGAAGTGCCCAATGGGAGGAAATTGACGATAGAAAACCCACAGCCCCGCGCCGACCAGCAGAAATAGCGTGAACTGGATCAGGATCACGCCGCCGCTGAAAAGCAGCGCTGTGCGCGAATCCCGCTGGTTGCGGGCCACAAGCAGGCGCTGGACCATCAGTTGGTCCGTGCCATGGGTGGCGGTGTTGAGGAACATGCCGCCGATCACTCCCGCCCAGAACGTGTAAGTCTTGAAGAAGTTGAGAGAGAAATCGAACACTTGCAGCTTGCCTGCGCCGGAAGCAACCGCGTGGATCGTTGGCCAGCCTCCCGGGACCAAATGCAGCAGCGTAAAAAAACCAATGATCGTGCCGCCGATGTAGATAGCCAGTTGGATTACGTCTGTCCAAATAACGGCAGCCATGCCGCCTTCAAATGTATAAATGAGCGTGAGCGCCATCACGATGGCGACGGAAGTAACGCCTCCGGTGCCCAGGGCGATGCTGATCACGATTGCGACGGCCCACACGCGTACGCCTTCCGCAGCGGCCCGCGTGACAAGAAAAATGCCGGCGGTGATGCGATGCAGCTCTTTTCCAAATCGACGGTCAATGAGCTGGTAGGCGGTAAACATCTCACCACGGAAATATTGCGGGATGAAGACCAGGCAGACGACAATGCGTCCAAGAAGATAGCCGAAGACAAGCTGAAGAAAGCCGAAATCGCCGCCATAGGCGAGTCCGGGCGTGCCAATCACAGTGAGCGTGCTGGTTTCAGCGCCTACAATCGAGAGAGCAATGGCCCACCAGGGAATGTTGCGGTCGGCCAAAAAATAGTCGCGCAGTGACCTTTGGGACTTGCGGAACCTTAGCCCAAAAAAAGTGATGCCGATCAGATAAACGGCGATAATGAGCAGGTCAACAATTTGCAGTCGCATGAATGGGTTTTGTCTGCCAAGTCATTATTCGGGAAAAATGCCTGAAAGCAAAAGTAAAAGTTGTGGGAAGATGAATTAAAGTCCAATCATGCCACTGTACCTGGGAATTGACGCCGGAGGCACCAAGACAGACTGCGCCGTGAGCAATGGCGCGGAGCTGCTGGGCCAGGCTACAGGCGCAAGCTGCAAACTGGCGCGCGTGGGCAAGGAACGCGGCCGGGAAAATCTTCAGGCGGTGATCCGCCAGGCCACCCAGACCGCGCACGTGGATGCGAGCGAAATTCAGCATGTCTGCATTGGAATGGCGGGCGCTTCTTTGGCGGAGGCGGTGCACTGGGCGCAACAGACCATCCGCGAACTGATGCCAGAATCTACAATTTACGTTGCGGGCGACCACGTGATCGCGCACCGGGCTGCATTTGGCACGTCACCAGGAGTGCTGGTGATTTCCGGCACGGGATCAATTGCCTTTGGGCGCAACCAGAACGGTGAAACGGCGCGGGCCGGCGGCTGGGGGCCAAATGTTTCCGATGAGGGCTCGGCGTTCTGGGTGGGCAGGGAAGCCGTGACGGAGGCGCTGCATGCAT
>JBARNL010000819.1:0-2250 GCA_049802955.1 Candidatus Angelobacter sp. | reverse complement strand
GTCTTACCTGCCGGCAAGCGACGGTTTTCCACGATGCTGAAATAGCGGTGATCCTTGCCGTCCTTTTTGCGATTGCTAGCTCGCAGGAACATCGAAACAGCAGCTTGCCAGAAATCGATTCGCGGCGAAAGAGGGTAGGTCTTCACCCTGCCTGTTTTCGAAACACGCGTGTTGCAGCCACGCCACTTCCAAGTTCAGTCGGCTGCTAAGCGGGCGCGAACTGCGAAAGTCAGGTTAGCTCAGAAAGGAGACGGCTTTTCTATGACAGAGTGTATCCAATCTCGATTCTGCTTTGAAAAGCATTTCACGCGGGAAGTGGTGGGAGAGTTCAGCGGTGGAACGATGACTTCCGATGGCGGTGTGTTGCTGCTCCGAGAGACCGACCAGAAGCTGAATCTGCTGCCGCGGTTTGGCCAGTGCTTTCTGGATGGCCGCAACCCGGAACTAATCGAGCACTCGGTGGAGCAGATGCTGGCGCAACGGGTCTACGGACTGGCGCTGGGCTATGAAGACCTTAGCGATCACGAGCAGCTGCGGTACGATCCACTGCTGGGAGTGCTGGCTGGCAAAGCGGAAGTGGGGCAAAAAGCGCTGGCCGGTAAGAGTACGCTGAACCGCATGGAATTGGGCGACGGCACGCCGAATCGGTACAAGAAGATCACGTTCTGGCGGGATGCGATTGACGATCTTCTGGTGGATGCGTTCTTAGAAGCGCAGACGGAAGCGCCCGAGCAGATCGTGCTGGACATCGACACCACGGATTTTGCAATACATGGGGAGCAAGAAGGGCGCTTCTATCACGGCTATTACGATCACTACTGCTATTTGCCGCTGTATGTGTTTGCCGGCGAGCATGTGCTGTGCGCACGCCTGCGGCCGAGCAACATCGATCCCTCGGCGGGGAGCCTGAAAGAGATCGAGCGCGTCGTGAAACGGATTCGCGTTCGCTGGCCGGAAGTGCAGATGGTACTGCGCGGCGATTCGGGCTTTTGCCGGGAACTGCTGATGGCCTGGTGCGAGGCCCACCAGGTGGATTATGTGTTCGGCATGGCGCGCAATGCTTTGCTGGAGAAGATTGTGGCGGAGGCTCTGGAGCAAGCGCGTCAGCAATGGGAGCAGACACAGCAGCCGGCACGGGTCTTTCTGGAGTTCGAACACGAAACGGTGAGCGGCACCTGGAGCCGCCCGTCGTCGCGTAGTGGCCAAGGCCGAGCATATCGACGGCAAATCGAATCCGCGTTTCATTGTGACTTCTCTGGGGCCGCAGGTTGGGGCTGCTCAACAGTTGTATGAAGATCTGTATTGCGCCCGCGGTGATATGGAGAACCGCATCAAAGAGCAATTTGTGTTGTTCGCCGATCGGGTAAGTGCAGCCACCATGCGCGCCAATCAACTACGGCTTTATCTATCGGTGATGGCCTATTCGCTGGTCTGCGGACTGCGCCGGTTGGGACTGCGAACCACTCATTTGGCCCACGCGCAAGTCGGCACGATTCGTTTGCGGCTGCTGAAAATCGGCGCTCAGATTCGCGTGACCGTGCGCAAGGTTTGGGTTCAGATGAGCAGCAGCTTCCCGCTACAAACTCTCTTCCTCCAGGCCCTTCAGCAATTGCGCTGCTGAACTCATTCTGGCCTGCGGGTCACTTGCTCTTTGACAACTCCAAACAAATTTCACCCACCCCAGGATTCGTGTGTCTCTCGTAACGCTGCTGAGGCTTGATCAACCAACCTGCCCGCAATTTCCGTCGATTGCTTATCAAATCCAGATGCTATGAGAAATGGAGGCTAATCCGCGATTCCCTGCCCTCATACGCGCGCATTGCTCTGGTGATCTCGTATCACACGGGGGCGCGCAAAGGAGAAATTGGCAAAATTCGCACAGACAAGATCGACTTCAAGAGCGCACGGATAGATCTACCGGGTAGGACAACTAAAAACAAGAAGCCGCGTTATTTGCCGATCTACGGCGACATGAAAGCCGAACTGTCGATGGCGATTTCACGCGCGGACCCGGCATGTCCATTCCTTATTCAACACAAGAGCCGGCGCGTTACGGACTGGGAGAAGTCTTGGAAGACGGCTTGCGCTATCGCCGCGGTCGATAATGCGCTCTTTCATGATTTGAGGCGCACCGCGCTGACCAACATGACTGAGGCGGGTTTCAGCGAGAAAGAAGCGATGGAATCAGTGGACACAAAACCAGATCGGTTTTCGATCGTTATCACATCGTTTCCGAACGCAGACTGAGGC
>JBARNL010000818.1:0-3390 GCA_049802955.1 Candidatus Angelobacter sp. | reverse complement strand
AAAAAAAGCGCTGGGGTCTCGCGTCGGCCAAGCCAAAGTACCCGGCTGTCGCGGAAAGAGCAACTACTCCGGTTATGCAAAGCGTGTCACCGATCTTTTGCCTGGTCATGCGTGTGCATACTCCTGAAATCGTGCATCGGCATTACTTGCCCTGGTGGCCCGCGCTGACCAAGTTTACGAATAGGCGTATTGCTCCAGGAACGCCGGCGGGAAGCTGGCGCGAGAATCCATAGGCTGAGAAGATGTAAATCCCTTTGCCGTAGTGGGCCAGCAGCAGGCCGCCTTTTTGCGGCGGCTCGCCGGGATCATTGCAGGCCAGCAGCGGCTTGAATTGCGCGTCCCATTGCGACATGAAGTAGAGCCCGCGCTCCTGCACCCAACCGTCAAAATCTTTTTGCGTGATTTTGTTTGGCCAGTTGAAGACACGTTCTTGCGGCGCAAGAATTTCCACCGGCTGCTCTTCCACGGAAACACGCACGTTGGCTTCAGTGGCGGGATAGGGAGTGTAATGACCATCGTTGAAGGCGCCAACGCTCTGGTTGTACTGGACGATAAGAGTGCCGCCGCTGTTCACGAAATCGAGCAGGCGGCGGTTGTGTTCGCGCACATCGGTCCGCGTGTCATAGGCGCGAATGCCGACGATAATGGTGCCGTAGCGGCTGAGATCGCCGGAAGCAAGCTCCTGCGGCGTAATGATGTTGGTGTTCAGGCCGACGCTTTGCAACACGGAAGGAATTTCATCGCCTGTCCCCATGATGTAGCCAACTCTGAGCTGCGGCGGCAATTTCACGTCCACGGCTTGCACGTTTTCTGTCGCGGGGCGATAGGCATAGTACGAATCGAGATCGGGCCGCGTAATCACCTTGAAACCTTCAGCGTATTGCTTGCCGTTGTATTCGGCTCGCGCCGTGACCTTGTATGTGCCTTCATGCAAGTTTTGCGGCGTGATCTGAAACGCGTAATTGTTCACGTCGCCATCGTGATCAAGATCGACCGCGATTTCAGCGGGTTCAACTTTCCATGCTTGTGGCGTTTCCAGCTTCAGTTTGGCGTGAACCGCGTTCTGGACATTGCTGCGCACGCTCACGCCGATTTGTGATTTGCCCGAGCCGCCGACGGGTGCCACGATGACAGGTGAAGTCAGCAAAACAGAGATCGGCGGGCCGACGGCTAGCGGGCGCTCTGACTGGCCAAGCGTGGGATCGATGAACTTGACCTTGGCGACAGCTCGGGCTTCGCCAGCACCCGTATCCGCGGTGAAGCTTGCGTAGGCATGCACAGGATAGGGCGGCCAGGGAAGCGTCAGGTATTTGGGATCACTGATGGAATAAACCGTTTCGGTTTCTGGATTGCTGCGCATGAAGTAAGGCTTTGTGTATTTGGCATCCTCAAGAACGGTAAGCCTGAACTGCGCCGAGGAAACATCTCCGGCTTTGAGAGGTGTGTAGGCAGGAGACGCCATGCGTTCGACTTTCCAGCCCTCAGCCGCTTCTACACCGAATCCCTGTGGAATTATTGTGGTTTTGCCACGATTGTACAGCCGGGCCGTGACCGTGAAACTCTGCCCCGGAACTGCCATGCTGATGGTCTGCTCCATGCGCGGGAAATACGACGGGCCTGGTGGCGGTCCTGGAGGATCCACCGTGATTTCAAAGAAGATGCCGAGCGACTCGTTGGCCGCCTGCTGGAATTGGTCGAGTTTGGTGCGCAACGTGGTCAGCAACTCGTCCTTTGCAGCCGCGGGAAGCAGGGAACCTTCCAACTGATGGACCAGCTTTTCTGTTTCGGCTCGCCCGGCCAGCAGAGACGGCGCGCAGGCCGAGGGGTCTTGCAAAGAAAATACTTTTTCCGCCTCATCAACATGCTTCTGCAATGATTCCAGCGCAGGCTTCAGGAAGGGAACTCGTGATTCTTCCGCGCCCAGCCGCGTCGCTAGCCCGACCAGCGAAGTATCAATGCCATCAAAAAAATCAGCTTCGTGGCCGGGCGGTTTGGGCAGCGTTGAATCGGTCAGCTTGTAATACGCATAGCGTGGGCCGGGAGGAACGCGAATTCCTCCAGTGCCTTGCGAGGTCTGATGCGAGAGGCCTTCCAGCGCGAATTGCGTGTAAGACATTCCGAGAAGCGGACTGTATTCGCCGATGTTGAGTTTGACGGTGTAATCTTCGTCGGCGATGTTGCCACCCTGAAACATGCGTGGCGGATTGCCGAGATAAAGTTTTTTCGCCTGCCAGGGCAGAAGCCCTTCCTTGATCTGTTCCGGGAATTTATTGGGATCGGCGGCGGCGCGGAACGCTTCAACAGTCAGAATGGCCGAAGCCTGGTGATGGCCGTGACCGTCGCGCGGAGTGCCGCTGAAGCGGCTGGTCAGCACGTCCGGCCGGAAAATTCGGATGGCGCGGACGACATCCGCCAGAGCTAGGTCATGGCCATGCCATTTATTGAAAGTCTCTTCAGCGGTCTTGGAAAACCCAAAGTCGACGACATGGCTGAAACGCTGTTCTACGCCGTAATATTTGTCGGCTTCCAGAAGCTCCAGCGTGCGCAGGATGCCCAGTTCGTCGGAACTCTCAGTCCCGAACTTATTCTGGCCGCCTTCACCGCGAGTGACCGTAAAGAGCAGAACGCTTACGCCTTTGCCGCGCGCTTCCAGCGTCAACAGGCCGCCATCTTCATCGTCAGGATGGGCGACCACCTGCATGATGCGCGCCGTGGTCTTAAGTTTGGCAAGCAACTGGGCAAGATGAAGCGCGCCCAGATCTTCCGGCAGCGGGCGCGTATCTGAATGGACGGTAGAAACGAAAAGGAATAGCAAGCAGGCGCAGGCCAGGGCCTGGCGGATGAGCTTTGAACGCATGGCGACCATTGTCTCTGTTAGACGGCAGTTCCGGCAAACCGGGTGCAATTTTGTGGCTGGAAGAATTAGGGTGCGCATTCCGGCTATATAGAAGTTTTCATTCCATGGTTGCTCCGTTCCTCATCTTTTCATCGGCTACGCAGCCAGGGAGCAGGCAAAAAGCAGAATCTCACCGCGGAGGCATGGAGACGCGAAGAAAAGCAAAACCATTAACCGCAAAGGACCCAAAGTAAGCAAAGGGGGGATTGGGTTTGTTTTTTTGCTTTTCCGATCACGCAGGAACAAGCGCGACGAATCGCCGAAAATAATCGGAAAAAGAAAACCTCTTAACCACAAAGGACACGAAGGAACACAAAGGAACACAAAGGAATTGCCCAAAATCGCCGGAATTGCCAAAAATGGTAATTGAGAAGCAGGCCCGCTTCGTGTTCCTCCGTGTCCTCCCATGAATAATGTCTACTCAAAAGTTGTTTTGGCCGGTTTTAGGCAGCCAGGGTAAAGCTGGGAAAGTCTTCGAACACCCACTGATTTTT
>JBARNL010000817.1:0-8832 GCA_049802955.1 Candidatus Angelobacter sp. | reverse complement strand
TCTCTAATCCGCATGTGATTGGGATCAACCAGATCGTATGGGACCCGGCCAGCTTGACGTTGTTCGCTGAGACGGATGACCATTTGGACGAAGATTCCAACTACCTTCTGATTGTGACCACCGGAGTGCATGATGCCAGCGGAAACCCAATTGCCGCAGGCCCGGCTTTTGCCCAGTTCATCCATGGCGATGGCGGAGTTGACGGCAAAAATGCCGATCGCCTGCTGAAGAGCTATCAGGCAGCTTTAAAGCATTCTCTGGACAACGATGTACTGAAGAGTATCGGCATTTTGCGCGACAGTGTGGCAGCAGCCAGCGTCTTCACCCCGGAAAGCGCCACTGCCACGCTGCGCAGTATTCGCGAGCAGATCAAAGCGGCTGCTGCTCCAGCCGTAAGCTTTAATCTGGGAAGCGCCGGTGAGAAGACCGTATTTCCCTTGAATACCGTCACCGGACTCACATGGAACGTCCAGGCCCTTACAGTTGGTCCACTGATTCCAACCAGCTTGAATGCAACTCTGGGAGCTTTGCAGGTATTTCCAGGTTCCATCGGAACGCTGGCTTTTGGAAAATTCAGCGGGACGCACTGGCAGAATGCAAATGTTTTCATCCCGCAGGTCCCGACCAGGCAGAGCGTTCCAGCACAAGGCACCGAAGATATTTTCTTTAACCTGTTCATTCCTTCAGGCCCACGCCCCACCAATGGCTGGCCGGTTGCGATCTTCGGCCACGGCTTTACTGACAGCAAGCAAGGCGCGCCATTTGCGGTTGCCTCTGTCCTTGCCCACAACGGCATTGCCAGCATAGCGATCAACGTAGTGGGCCATGGCTTTGGCCCCAACAGCACCCTTACCGTGCAGCAGGGCACAACCTCGACCACGTTTCTTGAAGGCGGTCGCGGCGTTGACCAGGACGGCAACGGCCAGATCACCAGCGCAGAAGGCTCTTCGAGCTTTGTGCTGAGCCCGCAGGGGACCATCGGCTCGCGTGATGCGCTCCAGCAGACCGTTGCGAACCTGATGGAACTGGTTCGAACCATCCAGG
Source organism: Candidatus Angelobacter sp. (assembly GCA_049802955.1). GTDB lineage: Bacteria > Acidobacteriota > Terriglobia > Terriglobales > Acidobacteriaceae > Angelobacter. The sequence continues at coordinate 7,788 of JBARNL010000817.1, read as the reverse complement.
GCGGAATAGACGCGGATGGCGACGGGCTGCCAGACCTTGATGCCAACCGCATTTACTACGCTGGACAGTCGTTCGGCGGAATTTATGGCACGATCTTTCTCGGCATTGAGCCTGATGTCCGGGTTGGTGTGCCAAACGTTCCCGGCGGGCCGATCATTGACATCGTCCGTTTAAGCCCGTCATTCCAACTTTTGCTGACGCAATCTCTAGCCGTCAGGACTCCTGTTTTGCTCAACGCCGGGCCGCCAATCTTCTTTAATGACAACAGCCCGTTGCGCAATCTACCGCCTGTCGTCAATAACGTGCCCGGAGCGGTTGCCATTCAAACCGTGGAAGATACCAGCAGATGGCTGGGGCAGGCCGGTGATCCAGTGGCTTGGGCGCCGTTCATCCGCAAGAATCCCTTGCCGGGCGATCTGGCGAAATCCGTCATTGTCCAGTTTGCGCGCGGCGACATGACCGTGCCGAATCCCACGGCAACTGCGTTGATCCGTTCCGGAGATTTGAAAGACCGGGCAACGTTTTACCGCAATGACATTGCTTTCCCCCTGGGATTGGGACTGCACAACCCGCACACGTTCCTGACTTCATTGCCCAAGCCGATTGCCATTGAACCGCAAATCCAGATTGGTGTGTTCTTTGCCACGGATGGCGCGCTCACCATCGATCCGGATAGCGTTGGGCTTCTGCCGGCCAGCGTGCCGCCGCTGTTTGAAACGCCCATCGCCGGGCCGCTACCGGAGGACCTGGGATTCCTGCCGTAGTTTTTTGGAACCCCGAGCGGAGCGAGGGGGCCCTATTGCCACTGGGATCTTCTCGGAAAGCAATTCTCAACGCGCGACCTTTCTGTCCTATCCGGATAAGAGGGCGCGCGTTTCTTTTGTTGGACTAAAAATATATTGCTGCTATAGAGTCCCCTCGCTTCGCTCGGGGTTCAGAGAATCACCAGCCCATCCGCTTGCGCAAACTGGTTATGTGCGCAACGTGGTGATTTCCATGCCAGCTATAAAGGCCGAGCAGCCAGTCAAGATCGTGGGGGACGGAGACAGGGTGAGTGAACCTGCGCTGAAAGTCTTCCGGCCTGAGCGACCGCAACAGCACAGTCCAGCGCGCGTGCAGTGATTCAAGCAGCGTAAGTGACACATCGACAGGGGTCAGCTCAGAGTCTTTCAATTCTGCCCAGGCGGTTTCATCGTAGGGCTTGATTGTGGGTGCATCTTCGGTCATTGCCCATTTGAAACGGATATAGGCATTCAGGTGGCTGTCCGGCAGATGGTGAACGACCTGTTGGGCAGTCCATCCACCGTCCCGATAAGGGGTGCGGAGCTGATCGTTTGTCAATCCTGCAATGGCCTGGCGCAAACGCGCCGGTGTGCCAGAAACCTGCTGAATGTGGTGGTTGCGCGTGTCTGGAGTTGGATTTGGGTCAGGGGTAAACCGGCCAATAGGATATCGGAGATCGGACATAAGGGGCACCTCTCAGTTTCCAGGGTAACTGCGGATAAACCATCTTCTAAATGCTTGAGCATCAGCAAATTACAAGAAAAGAAAGAATTAAAATCAGGGTGGCCCGTAAAAAACTCTTGACGTTTTGTCCATCGCCGTTTACCGTAGAACGTCTTACGGATTGGGTTCACTACCGGCTTTGTTCGGAAATCGCCACTTCAAAACAAAGTCAAGAAATTAAGCAACTTAGGCACCTGGATTTGCGTCTAACACTCGCACAAGGGTCTCTGGTAATTCCCATAACAACAGATGTATTTTGCCGGTGGAAACAGGCAAGAAAGTTTGTGTGCTCCGTCAGGACCCCAAAAAATTGAATTCATTTCGTAGCTAACGAATCAATTCATTACTGAACTTATTATAAGGAGAAACTACAGTCATGCGCTCTGACTTGATTTATGACGCACTCGACACGGTGCGTAATCGCTATCTTTTGTGTCAATTGATTTCTAAGGCAACTCGGAAGTTCCACAAGCCCAACACCCGTGTGCAGGAGACCATGAATGACGTGCTTGTGCGCGTGGGCCAGGCTCCCGAGCCGGACGCCGTGATTGAACTGAAACACGAACCGGTTGCACAACCACAGCGCCGCGCTGCATAATAGACTTTCCTGAAAAATCCCGCCAGGTCAGGCCGCCTGGCGGGCCCTCAGGTATCCTGAGGGGTGTAGCTCTCGCCTCTGATTCACAAGCAATCCTTCCTCAAGCACAAAAACTCCCGTAGGTGACGAATGACAATCGCAGAACTCAAAGAAAAAAATATTACTGAGCTTACCAAGATCGCGCGCACCCTTGACCTCCCTGGCGCCAGCGGTCTCCGCAAGCAGGACCTCATCTTTAAAATCCTGCAGGCCCAGAGTGAAAAAGAAGGGCACATCTTTGCTGAAGGTGTGCTGGAAATCCTGCCTGATGGCTACGGTTTCCTCCGCTCCCCTGATTACAACTATCTTCCCGGCCCGGACGACATTTATGTCTCGCCCTCGCAGATTCGCAAGTTCGATTTAAAGACCGGCGACACCATCAGCGGCCAGGTGCGGCCTCCGCATGAAGGCGAAAAGTATTTTGCCCTTGTAAAGATCGAGGCGGTCAACTTTGAATCGCCGGAAGAAGCGCGCAACAAGATTCTGTTTGACAATCTCACGCCGCTTTATCCGCAAGAGCGCCTGAAGCTGGAAACGGTGAAAGAAAACGTGAGCGCGCGCGTCATGGATCTGCTGACTCCGCTGGGCAAGGGCCAGCGCGGTCTGATCGTAGCGCCGCCCCGCACCGGCAAAACCATGCTGCTGCAGAACATCGCCAACTCCATTACCACTAACCATCCGGAAGTTGTGCTGATCGTGCTGCTCATTGACGAGCGTCCGGAAGAAGTTACGGACATGCAGCGCTCAGTCAAAGGCGAGGTCATTTCATCAACGTTTGACGAGCCCGCCGCCCGCCACGTGCAAGTGGCTGAGATGGTAATCGAGAAAGCCAAGCGCCTGGTCGAGCACAAGCGTGATGTTGTGATCCTGCTGGATTCCATTACCCGACTGGCCCGCGCCTATAACACCATTGTTCCGCCTTCAGGCAAAGTGCTCTCCGGCGGCGTAGACTCCAACGCCCTGCAGCGTCCAAAGCGCTTCTTTGGCGCGGCTCGCAACATCGAAGAGGGCGGATCACTCACCATCGTCGCAACGGCCTTGATTGACACCGGTTCACGCATGGACGATGTGATTTTTGAAGAGTTCAAAGGCACCGGCAACTGCGAAATCATTCTTGACCGCAAGCTGGTCGATAAGCGCGTTTTCCCGGCAATCGACATTCAGCGCTCCGGAACGCGTAAAGAAGAATTGCTGATTCCCAAGGAAGACCTGGCGAGAATCTGGGTGCTGCGCAAAGTGCTCAACCCACTCTCACCCGTGGAAGCTATGGAATTGCTGATTGACAAGCTGGGCAAGACGCCTTCAAACGGGCAGTTCCTGTCAAACATGAGTTCGATATAGTTTTTCTAAACCCCGAAGCGAAGCGAGGGGGCCCTATCACAGTAAGGCCCCCTTCGCTTTATCGAGCATGTACCGGATTGAAGATTACTGGTTGCTTCCCACTTGAGCTCATCATGATTATAGGGATCTCTCGCTTCGCTCGGGACTTCGGAAAAAGCTAGCAATGCAAAATCTTCTCTGACTCAATCCCCTTCGTTGCGTTGCGTGAGTCCACTACCAGTTTTGCTTCCTCAACAATCTTTTTGTAGTCGTAGTCGGTGTGGTCGGTCACGATCAGGACGCAATCGTATTGGCCCAGCTTCTCCAGCGGAGCGCAGGTCATTTGCAGGTTGTATTTGCGGCCTCGTCCCACTTTGGGGAAATAAGGATCGTTGTATGCCACGTCTGCGCCGCGGCGCTGCAACTCTTCAATGATGGTGAGCGCCGGCGATTCGCGCAGGTCATCGATATCGCGCTTATAAGCCACGCCCAACACCAGCACTTTGGATCCGTTCAGGGATTTCTTGTGCCGGTTCAGTGCCGCAGTGACGGCGTCAACCACGTTATAAGGCATCGCCGAATTGATCTCTCCCGCGAGTTCGATAAAGCGTGTGTGAAAATCAAACTCCTTGGCCTTCCAGGAAAGATAAAAAGGATCAACAGGAATGCAGTGTCCGCCCAGCCCCGGCCCGGGATAAAACGGCTGGAAACCAAAGGGCTTGGTCGAGGCGGCGCGGATGACTTCCCATATATCGATGTTCATGCGCAGGCAGAGCATCTTGAGTTCGTTGACCAGCGCAATATTCACGCAGCGATAGATATTCTCCAGCAGCTTGGTCATTTCCGCTGCCGCTGGGCTGGAGACAGGAACCACGCGGTTAAAGATGGAGTTATAAACAGCCCCGGCAACCTCAGAAGCTGCCGCGTTTACGCCTCCGATAACCTTGGGAATGTCTTTGCGGGCCACAGTGTCATTGCCGGGGTCTTCGCGCTCGGGAGAAAACGCCACAAGAAAAGTTGTCTTGGGATCGTCCTGCTCGGCCCGGGCGGCTTTGAATTTGGCTTTGCTGCCGGATTCCAGCACGGGAATCAGCACTTCTTCTGTCGTTCCCGGATAGGTGGTGCTCTCCAGAACAATCAACTGGCCAGCGTGAATGTGCGGAGCAATCGCTTTGGCGGTCTCGCGAATATAGCTCAGGTCGGGCTCATGGTATTCATTGAGCGGCGTAGGGACACAGATGATCAGGGCGTCCATATCCTTGGCATGGGCATATTCGTCGGTTGCCCAAAAACCTTTCGCGGCAGCGGCGGCAATCTCCGTTTTCGGAATGCGATAGATATAGGAGCGCCCATTATTCAGGGCCTTTACCTTTTCGGGGTCGATATCGAACCCAGTCACGGGAAAACCGGCTTCATTGAAGAGGAGAGCCAGCGGCAGTCCGACATAGCCGAGGCCGATAATTCCTATTTTTGCGGTATGCGCTTGAATGCGTCCGAGTAAAGACTCGAGTGCTTGGGAACGAAGTCCAGTTGTTGAAGGCATGACTAATTTTGCTGTATCAGGGCTGATTAGGCAACGTGGCGCACGAAGAATTGCAGGTGCATGACCCTATCGTTACTCCCAGAACCAAAATGGCTACTGCCACTTGAGCTGCTTTCTGCTTTAATTACTCATTTGATGACGGTGTTTTTTGGCAGTTTGAAAAGTAAACCGAACACCTTAGTCAGGGACCAAGGGAACCCAATCTGGCGGCTGCAAATTGTTGTGTTAACCTGTAACCACCAATAACTCCCCATATTTTTAAAGTCTGTGGCGCAAAAGCGAAAATCCGCATTTCAGATTTCATATGTCACCATCACCTATCGCAGCGTGCTGATGGGAATGCTTGCCATTGTGCTGCTTGCGTTCATCGTGATGTACTTTGCGTTTCCGGATACGGCAAATAAATTGATCCTTTCCGGGCAAATCGAATTGGGAAAAATCCTGAATAAAATGGGAATCGGTGGCGGGGACAACGGCATAACTCCCGATCCCGGCCCTCAGCAGGCCCATTTCACCAACATTGATGGAAACGTGCGCGTGCGCAAGGCAAGCACAAATGCATGGGTAGTGGCGGACTACTCGCTGGCCCTGGAGCGAGGCGACGTGGTGCAGACGTCCCCGGAAGGCATGGCCAAAGTGGTCTTCACGGACGGCACCAACTACACGGTAAAGCCGGCTTCGCTCATCACCATCCAGGAAAACTCCGTGAATGGCGCGCAGCAGACAAAAGTCGCGGTGCAGGTGACAACAGGAAAGGTCGATCTGGCTACCTCCACGCTGGTCAGCGGTTCAAAGTCGCAGGTAATTGTGGGCGACGCAACGGCCACCATCGCGTCTGAGAGTTCGGCGGAGGTAATGAATGATATCCGCGCTGACCAACATGAGATCCTGGTGAAGAAGGGTTCGGGCGAGGTAACCCGCGGCGGGCAGACCATACCTCTGGAGAGTTACACCAAGGCATCGTTCAACAGCAATTCCAAGGGCATGATCAAATCCAAGGAACTTCAGCCGCCGACTCTGATCTCACCGGCGCCGTTGCAGAATGTCTTTATTGATCAAGCGACGAAGGGAGTGACCTTCTCCTGGTCTCCCGTGGATGGCGTCCGTGAATACCATATCAAGATCAACCGCAATCCTTCATTTACCGGGCCCGGAGTGGATGATCAAAAAGCGGCCACACAGGTTATAGTCACGAACCTACAGGAAGGCACTCCTTATTATTGGCAGGTGCGGTCCATTGGGCAGGACGGGAAAGAATCGATTGAAAGCGAGATTTACCGATTCACGATTGTGCCCAAAGGTACCGGGTCTCTGGCGCTTGATGTAGGGGATTTTGTACAAATGGGGCACGTGATTGAAGTGAAGGGACACACCGAACCCAATGCGCGGGTAATGGTCAATGGGCAGGAAGCGGTAGTGGCGAGTGATGGCGCTTTTCGCCATTTCACCAACCCTCTCCCCACGGGCGAGAACGTGATAACGATTACGGCACAGGACGCCAAGGGCGGGGTGAATACAGTAACGAGGCCGATCACTATACAGTAGAATCGCTTATTGCCCGAATTTGGTTTCTGTATCAAAGTAATAGGTCCCCAGAAAAGATTGAGCACCAAAGCTGAGAACGTTGGGACGGGAGTGGTGCGTCGTTACGCTCTTTGGCCCTGAGAAGTTATCAAAATTGAAGAAAGAATCTGGTATGTCGAAAAACGGTTTTAAATCAGAGAATTCGCGCATTCACAATTTGCGCTCGCTCTTCAGCATGTTTTCCAGCGATCTGGCGATCGATTTGGGGACGGCCAACACGCTGGTCTACGCCAAAGGCAAGGGCATTGTGGTGAACGAGCCCTCGATTGTGGCCATCAACAAGAACACCGGAGAAGTGGAGGCCGTGGGCAAGGAAGCAAAAGAGATGCTGGGCCGCACTCCGGGAAACATTGTGGCCATCAAGCCCATGAAAGACGGCGTGATCGCCGACTTCAAGGTCACGGAAAAAATGCTGAACTACTTCATCCAGAAGGCGCATAACCGCAAGATGTTGGTGCATCCCAGGATCGTAATCGGCGTGCCTTCTGAAATTACGCAGGTGGAAAAGCGCGCCGTAATGGATTCCGCCTATCGGGCAAAAGCCAGCGAGGTCCATCTGGTGGAGCAGGCCATGGTGGCGGCAATTGGCGCCGGGCTGCCCATAACCGAGCCCAGCGGCAATATGGTCGTCGATATCGGCGGCGGCACCACGGATATTGCCGTGATCTCGCTCAGCGGCATCGTTTATTCACGTTCCGTGCGCATGGCAGGTAACCAGATGGATGAAGCCATCATGAATTACCTCAAGCGCAAATACAATTTGCTCATCGGCGAGCGCACCGCGGAAACCATCAAGATTGAAATTGGCTCGGCGTACCCGCTGGACAAGCCGCTGACCATGGAAATCAAGGGCCGCAACCTGATTGAAGGCGTGCCCAAAACCATCACCATTGACGACAGCGAAATTCGCGAAGCGCTGAGCGAGTGCATCAGCACCATCATGAACGCGATCCGCGTCGCCCTGGAACGCACCCCGCCGGAGTTGAGCGCGGACATCAGCGACCGCGGCATTGTCCTGACCGGCGGCGGCGCGCTGCTCAAGAACCTGGACAAGAGAATCCGCGAAGAAACCGGGTTGCCGGTTTCCATCGCCGACGATCCGCTGGCCAGCGTGGTGCTGGGCACGGGCAAGATGCTCAGCGATTTCAAACTCTTGAGAAAGATTTCAATTGAGTAAGGCTTCTGTTTCGTAATCCAA
>JBARNL010000816.1:0-1654 GCA_049802955.1 Candidatus Angelobacter sp. | reverse complement strand
GGGCTACGCGGCTGATTACGTTGAAGCAATGTGGATGATGCTGCAACAAAAGACAGCCGATGATTACGTAATTGCAACCGGCCGTTGCACCAGCGTTCGCGAGTTCTGCCGGCTCGCCTTCCGGCATGTCGGTCTCGATTATGAGAAATATGTTGTTACCGACAAGAAATTTGAGCGGCCCGCCGAGGTGGACGTTCTGCTAGGAAATGCAGCAAAAGCCAAAGCCGTGTTGGGATGGAAGCCAAAAACAAGTCTGGAAGAGCTGGTCGCCATGATGGTGGATGCAGACCTGGCGCGCGTAGCGTCGGAGGCGCAGCTCGCTTCTTCAACAAGCGCTCGGTAAACAGAGCAGCACGCCGACCACAAAGTCGGCGTGCTCATCCTAGCTTAGTCGTTTCCCGCGCGGAGCGGTGTGAATCGTGTCCTGATCCTGGAGACCGTGTAATGCTTCACCTGCGCGCACCATTGCGAATCTACTGCCTGTGTCAGGCCAAAAATACGCAGATCGAGCGCAAGGTTGGTTACGTAAACAAACTCGCCGTTTCTGGTGAATGCCGGGCTGGCAGGGAAGAGCAATCCACGGGGCATGCCTGAGCGGGTGAGGCCTTCAAAATCGCCCAGCCTGGCCAGCAGTTTGCCGGTTGGGCTGACAACATCGATTTCGTCGCTCTGATTAGCGGCCACCCAGAGATTGTTGTGCGCATCTATCGCGATTCCGTCTGCGCCATTGATGCTGTTTACAAAGACGACCGGCTTTCCGGGCGTGCCATGGTCTACAGGAATCTGAATGATGGTGTCATTGCCGGTATTGGCGACAAACAACGTTGTCTCAGCGTGATTGAATTCCACACCGTTCGCGCCGAACGGAGGCACGCCGGCAGTGGTAAGCAAAGCGTCAGTCACCCATGCGGTCCCTGCGCCGCCGTTCGCACCTGTCTTCCAGATGATGCCCTGAGCGGAGTCAGAAACGTAGACGTTACCGGCGGAGTCAAACGTCAGCCCGTTCAAGCCGGAGCTGCCTGTGACAGTCATAAAAACGGAAGAAGCGCCAGTGAATGGATCCACGCGCAGCACTTGTCCGCCGCCGAAGTCAATAACCAGCAAAGCACCTGTCTGAGGATGGAAGGCGATTCCGAGCAGATGCGGCGATGAACTCTGCACGCTCACATTGCGCAGCAGCTTGCCTTCGCGATTGAAAACATAAAGCTGTCCTAAACCGGTGACTGGGCCGGCCGCATTGAAGCCAAACGTGGCAACATAAACATTGCCGTCAGGGCCCACGGTGAGACCTTCTGGTCCTGAAGCTCCGTCGGGCAAAACGGCAAACAGCTCAGCCGCGTCGCGATTAGAGCTGCCGCGGTCTTCACCGTTAAGAGGCTGAGTCGCTCCTAACGCAAAACACAACATCAGCACTGTAATAGCGGTTTTGCTACAGGTGCTCTGGTTGATTTTCATAGATCCTCTCATGTGCTGCCGTGAATGGATTCCAACAAAAGAATAGGCCCAAGATTGTAGTTCAAGCGGCTGTGGAGCGCACGCGGAGGACCTGCCTGCACAGGGCAAACGCATCTTAATTTTTTGCCGACAAAGATTACCGAGTTGGTGCCTCTTCAGCTTGTTTGGCAATCAAAATCAAATGTTGCGGTACCAATTG
>JBARNL010000815.1:0-5871 GCA_049802955.1 Candidatus Angelobacter sp. | reverse complement strand
CAAAATTGTAAGGCGGCCATGGGCCGGTGTATTTGAAATTTAAACGGTCGCCAAATTTCTGCGCGACTTTGTTTACGGCAGCGTCGAACTCGGCTTCGCGGGCTTTCTGGATCAGGAATGCGGCATTCATGATCATCTTGTCGCCAATGGGTTTGTTATCGCGCGAAGCGACGCAGACGGCGCGCAGTCCGTCATAAATTTCACGGACGTAGTTCGCGGCCAGTTCGGCCAAGGCTTTATCGATCATGCGGCCCAGTTGCATGCGCGCGAAGTACGTGGATTGCAGGTGCTTGCGCGTTAGTTCCTGGTGGAAGCGATGGATTTCATCATGCTCGCGCTGCAGTTCTTCAATAATGCGGTCGCGGTCCCAGGTAACTTTCAGGCCGAACTCAAGCTTTCCGGTCATCTGCTTGAGAACGTCTTTCAAGGATGAATAAATACTTTTGAGCACTTCGCGGATATCGTCGTCGGTGCGGAAAACGGTGCCAAAGCTCATGGGAATGATGGTGTAATTTTTCATCACCGATTCGATCACGTGCTCATGGGCCAGGGCGTTGTCACGCGTTGGGTCAAAGATAAAAACCGGCGTGCGGCTAACCACGGCGGCGATATCGCCGTAATGAACGGTGTACACGTCCTCATTCACGGCGCCGATGCTGCTGCGGCCGAAGCCGACAGGGGCGCGCGATTCAATCACGCCATAAACATAGCGGCCTTCCTGCGGCTGTCCGCTTCGCGGCTCCATCTTATTAATGCTCGCCGGCGGAGGAACGAGATCCAGCACAGCCGTCGCCGGTTCAGCCTTGATTGCCGCTTTGCGGACCGCGGTTGTCTTCTTCCCTGCCTTCTTGCTTGGACTCATTGTCTCTCCTCAACATGTTGGAGGTTGTCGCCAAAAACTCTTCAATCTCAATCGGCTTAAACATTACGCCAATGCCACGGCTGGCTGCTTCATCCGCGGTTTCCTTGGTGGCATACCCAGTAAGCAGGGCCGCGGGAATACCGGAATCGATCTTTCGCGCCGCAGAGATTACTTCAAACCCCGTATGCTGCTCTTCCAGTGAATAATCGCACAGAACAACGTCAAACTGCTGCTTCTCCATGGCCTCAATCGCGGCCCTTGAGGTGCCACACGCCACCACTTCATAGCCCTGGCGCTCAAGAATAAGGCGGTAGGTGAGCAGGACGGCAGCTTCGTCGTCCACCACCAGCACGCGGTATTTTTGATCGGCACTCACAATTTTACGACTGGCAAATCAATCTTGAAAGTCGTGCCGTGTCCTAGACGGCTTTTAACCGAAAGCTTGCCGGCATGGTTCTGGATGATGCCTCTTACGATCCATAGGCCCAGCCCGGTGCCGCGTTCGCCCTTGGTGGTGACAAACGGCTCAAATATGGAGCGAATCATTTCCGGCGGAATTCCCGAGCCAGTATCGGCAATTAAGATGCGCACCCAGCCGTGCAGGTCGTCATAGCCTGGAATATGTCGGCTGCGTATGCGCAGCTTGCCTCCATTGGGCATGGCGTCACGGGCATTGATGACCAGGTTCGAAAGCACCTGGCGAATCTGGTCGGCGGCGATAACGGCATCTGGAAGCACGTCCAATTGCGTCTGGACTTCCACATTAGCGCGCTGGAGCTGCCGATTCAGCAGCAGCAGCGTGTCCTCAATAATGGTGTTGACGTTGACCGGCTTGACCTGTTCGGTATTGCGGTAAAGCCCAAGCATCTGGCGAACGATGCGCGCTACGCGCTCGGTTTCCGACTTCAAAATGTTATATACGGGCGCCGCATTCTCCGGAATGGCGCCGGCCAGAAGGTAGATTGCGTTCTTGATGGCCTCCATGGGGTTGTTAACTTCATGGGCAATGGTGGCGGCCAGCCGTCCGGTGGCGGCAAACTTTTCAATTTCCAGCATGCGCCGCTCTACTTTGAGCTGCTCCACCTTGCGCAGGGCCGTGAGATCGCGCAGGACCGTGACGGTATAAGCCACCTGGCCGCGCTCGCCGTAGATCTTGCCGGAGCGAGCATCGTAATCAATCTCCTGCCGGAGCGTGGGATTGAACAAACGCAACGGCGCGGTTTCACGATCAGAAAAAGAAGACGTAAACGCGTCAATAAAGGCGGTGAGCTTGGTCTGGTTCTGGAACTGAACGGTGTCACGCACCACGTCCATTTCCGTGCCGAACAACTCCTGGGCCAGAGGATCCACCAGCACGATCTTGGCTTTGCCGTCGCACACCACAATCGGGTCGCCCACGTTTTCAATAATCAGGTTCAGGCGGTCGCGATCTTGCCGGACAACTTCTTCGGCTTCACTGAGGCGCTCATAATTCAGGCGCAGTTCCTGGTCGGCGCGACGGAGATCGGTTACGTCACGCATCACTGTTACGGTGCCAAGCTGAATGCCATCCGGCCCAAAAGTGGGAGCGGAGACGGCCTCAAAAAGCATTTCCTCGCCTTCAATGGCATCCACCAGCGTGAGGTCGCGATGGGAATCGCTCCCGGAAACCAGCATGGAAGAGAGCGCGGCGGAAAACAACATGTTATTGAATTCCACGGCGCGCACCAGGCCTTCTGTCATCTCTTCCGGAACGCGGAAAAACTTCTCCGCCGCCTTATTCTGCATGATGACGCGATGCTGCGTGTCCGTGAGTATGACCGGATCGGCCATGCTCTGCATTACGGTGCCCATTTGCGCGATGGTGATTTCCATATCGCGCATGCGGTTGTAATAGTGCTCAACCTTGAAGAGACGCGAAAGATAGCGGTTGGCCAAGTCAATCAACTCGCCCAGTTCGGAGATCGTCTGCGCAGTGTGGTTCTTGGGCAATTCCACCACCACGGCGGCCGCATAGGCCCGCATCTCGCAGGTGGTGCATACCTGGTCTTCCAGTCGGACGCGTTTTTCCCGGCGCGCGTTCTGGACCGCCAGACAACTGGAAGTGCGAATACGGTCCGCTTCCCAGCAAAGATTGCGATTGGAATAAAGAATGGGATGGACGTAAATCGGTCGGTTATGGAGGGTGCTTTTTTCCAGCACTTCAGGCCGCGCGGCATGCAGGATGGCGGTGAGTGGGTGGTCCTGCATCCAGAGCGCGCTGTTCAACTTATCCATGTGCGCGCGAGGCCATTTCAGCGCCGCAGCAGGGGTAACCTCGCCGCTATCAAGGTTCACGTCAACAATGAGCGCGCGCGGATTGCCCAGAGCAATAATCTCTTCCAGCAGGAGCGGAAAAATTTCTTCCGAGCGCTCCGCCTGAAACAGACGAAGAACGGCAGGACGGCGAGGCTGAGTTGTACGCCGTCCATTCATACGGGCCGGTTGTAACCGGATTTCGGCCGTAGCCATGCGTTTCCCCAAGTCCAGGCCTTACCGCCGCCGGCGGGGTGTACGGGGTGTACGTGGCCTGACTTCACCCAGTTCTCCTTCTTCCCCCTCAGCGGCTCCTTCACTCAAGGTCGGGCGGGAAACCAGACCGGTGAGGCCCACAGCGTCAGCGTACTTGAGGTAAGTATCAATCGACGCGACAACGACACGGGCTTCAACCGTGATCAAGTCAATGCCGACCAACGAAATGCGGACCCAGGCATCAATGACGATGCCTTTGTCGAGTACTCGATCGAGAACATCGATTAAACTTGATCCGCCGGAAACTCTTTCAACGGCCATTCGAGGGCCTCCTTCAATAAAATCGATCGGCTCACTTCACTCGTTTTGCGCGGACAACGGGCCTCTTCCGGCCTGGCGTCTGGGACGCCGGTGGCGCGCCGGGTAACTGGGTCCGCCGGAATACATTCTCCGGCACAGGAGCCGTGAGATTTGGGTCATACTTCCACCAATTGAGACCTATGGCCTCAGCTTTATCGACAGAACAGATAAGCAACCGAATCCGGATCGTGAGCAACTCCACGTTCGCAAGCGAAACGCGAATGTCACCCGCGATCACAAGTCCTTTATCGAGAACTCGATCAAGGATATCCAGCAGGTTTGCTGTTCCGGAAACCGTAGGAACTCTTTGCATAATATCTCAGGAAAATACAGAAGAGATCGCCGGGGACTGGGAGAATCCACGCGACTCATGTCACCGCATCCTAACCAGCCTAACTACAAACTGTCAACCTTTGATAATTTTTCCGCTGGCTTACGTACAAGCCGGAAGGGGGGAGAGGAACCAGCGTGTCCTTCTGAGATGCTCACATCCCGGAAATTGGTTGTCTGATAGCCTTAAACCCGCATTTTATCGGCCAATTTTGACCAGCGATTAGCCTGTGAAGATTATTTATCTATTTGTCCAAAAGATTTCCCAAAGGGCCCAGTTCAAGGTTCAGGTCTTCCGGCTTTAGTCCAAAAGCAGCGGCAAGCTCGTTGACTTTGGCTTCCAGGCGCATCAGGGCCTGCCCCATCTCCTCGACCTTTGTATCGTCTAACGATCCACCTTCCATGCGGCGGATAGCCTGCCGCTCCAGCAGACGCCGCAGCAGCTCAATTAAGCTCAACACAAGGCGCGCCAGGCCTTGTTCGATGTTTTCCGGCGAGCAATCAATCCGGTCAATGGCGCTTTCACCCACGGTTTTTAGCTCACGGTTCATCTCAGAAACCGCCGCTGCAATTTCTTCGGGCGTGATTTTGCGAACGTCTGTCATTTTGCTCCGGCAGCCTCATCCATCTGGGGCATCTTTACTTGTTCGCTCAGGAACTCGGCGGCAGGCCATGGCCCGCTCGTCCGGCGCGAGAGGTGCGATGGGATCGGCACGGCGGCTACCGTCTGGCGAAAATCATTTTCTCGGCCTCGCTCCACCAGGACGAAGATGCGCGTCCCGTTTTTGCCTTCACGTATGCGAATTTCCCGGCTCAAATATGCCAGCGCGTCCTGCATGGCTTGTGCAAATCCTTCTGAAGATCGCAAAGCCACCGCTTTCTGCTCAAGGTAGGCTTTGCCGGAACTGCGGTTGACTGGCTGTTGTGCAGGGGCGGGATAGATGACGCACTCCATCTGCACAACACCTTTTAATCGCTCCAGATCTTTCAGGAAACGCTCACGGTTCTCTGTGGTAAAGGCCGTGAATGCCTGATGGTCCTGAAACACGGACAACAGCCGGAACGGAATAACGGCGGTTTGCCTGAACATTCGATGCACGACCTCATGGAAATCAACGGCGCTTTTCTGCATTCGCTCCGGATCAAATGGCCAGTCTACTTGCGACCAAAGCAGGCTTAAATTGTCCATATCCATTACCTCTACCTGCGCGGCATTGACCCCGACGGCAGGCAACGCGAGTTCCGGCGCGTGGCGGAAGCCGCAATAAACCAGGATGCGGCTCACTTCCGCCTCCGCTTCTCCTCTATTTGCAAATTATTTAGCGCCGTTTCAACCGAGGTAAGCACGACATTGAGGCCCAGATACACCAAGTCCACACCGGAGAGATAGATCACCAGCGATCCATGGATCACGACGCCGGCATTCAGCACGTGGTCCAGGATTTCAAGAAGAGAAACTTCATCTTCTCCACCCAGCGTTTCTAAGGTTTCAAAATCATTCGGCATCAGAGACAAACGAATACGGCGGCCATGGCCCATTTACTTCGATGCGCCGCTGCCCGTCCCACCTCTCCACAAAATTCTTTAGCGCCTGGTCCCACTGTTTGCGTTTGGCGCGCGGCACCAGAAACGTGGCCTGCCAGAGCAGGTTGGGCTGTGCTCCGCTTACCTTGCCGCTGGGCGCGGAATCGGTGGCGATCTTGCCCAACGCCGTTGCCAACTCCTGTAATTCCGGGTCATTGCGTTCCGGACGCTTCTGCAACCGCGCGGCTTTTTGCTGCAAATATTCTTTGCCTGATCGTGCTTCTGTCAGGGCGACCGCCGTAACC
>JBARNL010000814.1:0-1987 GCA_049802955.1 Candidatus Angelobacter sp. | reverse complement strand
AATCAGCCTTATGCATGATAGGTTCAGGGTTCCCCGATCATGCGCGATATCGGCGATTCCGGGCTACCTTCCCCCCTCCCTATTCATCCCACGTCACCCCAGGGCATCCCGGATTGGCGGCTCCTGGGTGTGGCTGACCGTTGATTGCTGACTACTGGAAGCTAATTGTCAAAGAGCGTCTAACTACTGCTTTTCCTCACTAGGAGTCAAATGGTTTAATTTACCATTTGTTCGCCTGTCTGGTCAAGCAAAAAATCGTTCCTGTCGCCGCAAAATGAGAAGTTCCTATTAGAGCAAAGTAGAAAGTTCCTATTGACAAGGGGGCAAGACCCGAATGTCCGAGGAACGAATGGCGCTCAATCAGAAGGAACGGGACTGGCTGCAGTGGCTGCACCAGGCCAAGCGTAAACACATCACACAGAGAGAAGCGGCGCAGCGGATGCAGATAAGCCAACGCTGGGTGCGCAGATTGCTGCAACGGATGAAACGGGAGAAGGACGGTGTGGTGGTGCACGGGTTGCGGGGTCGGCCCTCCAACCGCCGCATCGCAGCCGAGACGCAGAAGAAGACGGTGGCGATCCTACGCGCTGAGTATGGCGATTTCGGACCTACGCTGGCGGCCGAGTATCTGGAAGAAAAACACCAGATCCAGGTCAGCCGGGAGACCTTGCGCCAGTGGATGATCACCGCCGGCATCTGGCATGCCCGACGCGCACTCCGAGCAAGTGCACGTGTGGCGGGAGCGGCGATCCAGCGTGGGCGAGCTGCTCGACTCGCCCGAACACGGTGGAGTGGGGCAGAGGGTTCAGACGGCCGATTTCTTCGGAGCCAGCTCCGTCGCATCGGCCCTGGACGTTGTCCGCAGGCGCGACCCTGCCGACACGGCCTCACCCTATCACCATCACTTCCGCCGCACTCGCAAAACCGGAACTTTCTACTTTGCACAAAATAGGAACTTTCTACTTTGCCTTGACAGCGAAAAATCGCTCCGCTGGCGAGGGATAGCTTTCTCCCAATAGAGAAAATCTTCCGCTTAATCTCCGCGCAATAAATCGCTAGGATCCAGGCGGCCAGCATGCTTAGCAGCCAAATACCCGGCCATCAGAGTTGCGAGGAAGAATAGCAGCGCAATAAGAAGGACATCAAAAAATCGCACCGCAGAAGCGTGAAAGACCAGAGCGGCCGCACTTCTGACAAGTAGAAACGCACCAATGGCCCCCAAACTGATTCCGGCTAGCGCAATCTTGCAGCTGTCAAGTAATAACATGCGCAAGATGCTCTCTCTAGCGGCGCCGAGCGCCATGCGGACTGCAATCTCGTGTAGCCGCGATTCCAAATTCAATGACATTGCGCTGTAAAGACCGGCAATGGCAAGAAGAACAGCAATCCCTGCGAATCCGGCCAGCACAAGTAGGGCAAAACGCTGGCTTGCTTCTTGGCTAGCAATGCGCTGATCCATTGTTTGGGCTGAAAAGATGGGCTGGCTCCGGTCAATGCCTTGTATCATGTCTTGAATAAACGGCAACAATAGCATGGGCTCTTGTCTTGTTCTCACGATGAAGGTGACGGACGGGCAGTATGCTTGCCCAATGAAAAGATACATCTCGGGACTGCTAACGCCTGTTTGTTGTCGACGGTATGAATTGGCTGCGACTGCGACTACTCGGTACAGAAAAGGTCCGTGCAAAGGCAGCATGAGCCGTTTGCCAATCGCGGACTCCTCGGGCCAGAGTTGGTGAGCAAAGTCCTGACTGACAATAGCAATCTTTTCGCTTCGAAGTTCCGAGAGCACCGGAACTCTGCCCTCGACAATTCGAATCCCCATGGTTTGAAAATAACTCGAGCTGACAAGATACTCAACCCCTGGAATTACTTGCATAGGTTTATCTTCCGGCTTTAAAGCCAGAACATTGTCCGATTTCTCGTTGATTGGAGGCTGGCTAATTGCAGCCGCGCTGATGACCCCGGGCAGATTTTGGACTCCCGC
>JBARNL010000813.1:0-1577 GCA_049802955.1 Candidatus Angelobacter sp. | reverse complement strand
CTGTTGTCCTCCCGCATGTTATGGATCAAAGGCATTAGCGATTTTGTGGAAGCCGCGAAACTGCTTCGCGCCAGAGGCATGAACGCCCGCTTCGTTCTGGCCGGCGATACCGATCCCGGCAGTCCCGGCGCGATTCCACGAGAAAAATTGCAGGAGTGGCAAAACGCCGGGCCGGTGGAGTGGTGCGGACATCAGCAATCAATGTCTAGGATGTTGCAGCAATCGGCCGTTGTGTGTCTGCCGTCCCATGGTGGAGAAGGGGTTCCAAAAGCGCTGATTGAAGCGGCCGCCAGCGAGCGTGCGATTGTTGCCACCGATGTGCCGGGGTGCAGAGATATTGTCCGGCATGGAACGAATGGACTTCTGGTTCCGCCTAAGAATCCGGCGGCGTTGGCCGATGCAATAGCGCAGCTATTGAATGATGCGCCATTGCGGGCTGCCATGGGCCGTCGCGGACGGGAGATAGCTGTGAATGAGTTCTCTGAGGAAAAGGTTATCCAGCAAACGCTGGCCTTATATCGACAGTTGCTCAGCGCCGTCGCCGCGCCCATGAATGCCGATAGTCCGGTTCGCGAAATTTGAGCAGGGAACTAATAATCCACGTTGTTTCATCAACAAGAGATCTAGAGGCAAGCAAATTATCTATCGGCAAATAACATATACAATTTTTCTCATAACCATTTCATGAAATTTAATTTCTTAATGCATCGAATTTTCTTGGGCATACTGTCTCTGGCTCTGGCCTGCCCTGCAAAAGCTGCGTTCCTGCCATGGCAGGTTGACCAATCGCCAGTTCAGGCAGCGGACCCGCATTCCGCCACAGTGCAAGATGAAGCAACCGCGGAGCAGGGAACAACTTCATCTTCAACTTCGCCAGACCAATCTCAACCGCCAAGCGACAGTAAGAAGAAGACCGAAACCCAAAATCGGGAAGATCGCGCAAAAGGAACATCGTTCAAGAGGATGTTCTTGAATATTCCTGGCGATCAAAAAGCCATCTGGACCAGCCCATTTCACATTCGCGCAACCGATTCTGCGTGGTTGTTGCCTCTGGGCGGTGTGACGGCCGGCCTGATTGGAAGCGATGAGCACAGCATGGCGCGGGTGCGCTCGAATGCTGATGCTATCACTCTGGGAAAAAATGTTTCGGATGGAACATTGGTCGGCATGGCCTCCGTGCCTGCGTTTATGTACGTATGGGGCGGACTTCATGGCCTTCCCCGCGCTCACGAGACTGGATTGCTATCTGGCGAAGCCCTGATGAACAGTTACGTGGTGGATGAGGCGCTCAAAGTTGCTTTCGCGCGCGAGCGCCCGACTACAACTGATGGCCAGGGAAGGTTCTTCAATATGATAGGGGACGCATCGTTTCCGTCGACGCACTCAACGCTGGCTTGGACGCTGGCTTCAGTGATGGCCCATGAATATCCCGGTTGGCTTTCACAGACCCTTGCCTATAGTGGCGCAACCGCGATCAGCGTAAGCCGTGTAGCGGGCCGGCAACACTTTCCTTCAGATGTGGTGGCCGGCGCCGCCGTAGGGTGGCTGATCGGGAGGCAAGTTTTTCACGCACACCA
>JBARNL010000812.1:0-2305 GCA_049802955.1 Candidatus Angelobacter sp. | reverse complement strand
GTCTTCTTGAGCAGCCCCGTAAGCGGTGTAAAGCGCGTTCGACTTCGGTGCCAAAGCGAGATAGACCACAGCTTGCGCCAGCGCCAGCCCGGCTTCCGGCATGCCCAAGAAATCGATGGCATCTTTGGCCGACAAGCAAAGGTTCAGTGCTTCCGGAGCGGCCAGGCCGATATCTTCAGAAGCCATCCGCACCACGCGGCGCGCGATGTACAGCGGGTCCTCCCCAGACTCAAGCATGCGGACAAGCCAGTAAAGAGAAGCATCGGCATCACTATTGCGCACCGACTTGTGCAGGGCGGAAATCAGGTTGTAATGCTCTTCGCCTGACTTGTCATAGAGCAGGACACGTTTCTGCAACGTGTCTTTAATGATTTGTTCCGTGATCTCGCCATTCTCTCCGGCCGTGGCGGCTGCGACCTCAAGAACGTTGTAAGCGGAGCGCGCGTCGCCGCTGGTGTAAGCGGCAATCTGTTGCAGGACTTCGTCCCCAGCTTGCAGATTCATCTTGCCCAGACCGCGTTCCTGGTTTTCCAGCGCTCGACGCAGCAGGACTACGATCTGCTCTTCAGTAAGCTGATTGAGGATGTAAACGCGGCAGCGCGAGAGCAAAGCGCCATTGATCTCAAATGAAGGATTCTCGGTGGTGGCTCCGATGAGGCGAATATTGCCGCGTTCAACGTGCGGCAAAAAAGCGTCCTGCTGGGCGCGATTGAAGCGGTGAATTTCATCGATAAACAGAATGGTGCGTGTGCCGTAAGCGCGGGCCTTTTCCGCATCGGCCATCACCTGCTTGATTTCCTTGATCCCAGAGAGCACGGCGGAAAATTCGATGAACTCGGCCTTAGTCACGTGAGCGATGATCTGCGCCAGAGTGGTCTTGCCCGTCCCTGGCGGTCCCCAGAAGATGATGGAGCCGGGATCATCGCGCTCAATCTGCAGCCGTAGAGGTTTGCCCCGCCCTACGATGTGTTCCTGGCCGACAAATTCGTCCAGCGTGCACGGACGCATCCGGTCGGCGAGAGGGCGCGCGCCTTTGCCTTGTTGGTCCGGGAGTGCTTGAAACAAAGACATTCTTGAAAACCTTACCACTGATCACACGGATATAAAGAATCGCAAAATCGCCGGAATTGCCAAAATTGAAAATCAAAACCTTTGAAACACAGAGGAAAGGAGGAACCGGAGGAAAATTAACCTGGTCCGTGCTCATCCGTGGTGAGGCTTAACGCTCCGTTGCCTTGCTGCTTCATACAACAGAATAGATGCAGCAATTCCGGCGTTGAGTGACTCGACGCGCGGTGAGTGCGGTATTGTCACCAGTTCGTCGGCCCTAGATAGAATCTCCTGCGGTACGCCGACGCCTTCATTGCCGACAACGATCATTGCAGCGCCGGTGAAGTCAGCTTCATGGAGCTGTTTGCCTTTGTGAGATGACGTTGCCAGCACCTTCACTCCCTGCTGCTTCAGGGCTGTGATGCTTTCGCCCAGCTTCACGCGCAAGAGCGGTTGGCGCAATAATGATCCGGCGGAGCCGCGCACGGCCTTGGGATTGAAGTGGCTGACCGTTTTTTCTCCCAGCAGAACGGCGCGTGCACCAAAGGCTTCCGCCGAGCGTATGATCGTGCCGAGATTGCCCGGGTCCTGAATGCCCGCAATGCCGACGAGCAGGGCATCGGCTCCCGCTTCCATCAGATCCTCAAACTTGTGTGGCCGAAGTTTCACCAAGGCAGCCACACCCTGCGGCGACTCGGTACTGACGGCGCTTACAAAGACTTCATCGGGCAGCAGCAGAATCTCAACCTGGCTACCAATCTGCGGCAGCAGACGCGTGGCGTGGGCGGTGCCGGCTTCACTGAAAAATACGGCCTGAAAACGGAGGCCGCTGCGAATGGCTTCTTCGATCATCCGCACTCCTTCTATTGCCAGATAGCCTTCCGCCGTGGGCTCACCCTGGCTTAGTGCTTTGCGCAGGTCTTTTACCAGCGCATTCTGGCGGCTGGAGACGCGGCGCAGCCTGCTTTCAATATCTTTGGGGACATTCATGTGTGACTGCCATCATACTGAATTGGGATTGCAACTGATAAAGTCTAGGTCTAGGTTTTCTGCGCAAGCTGGTTTAGTCTTAATCGTTTGTCAGGGCGACGTGCGGGGATTTCTTACGAACGCAACCCGCAACCGTCATATATTTGTTCGAGCATACTCAGTTGGGGGATTCTGTATTGCCAGCGGAAATTCTAAAAATCAATCCTGATACGCCGGACCCGCGTCTGGTTTCTTATGTGGCTGACCGCATTAAGCAAGGGCAGGT
>JBARNL010000811.1:0-5021 GCA_049802955.1 Candidatus Angelobacter sp. | reverse complement strand
CGGCATTGAGTTTGAAGATATTGTCACGCTGGAAAAACTGGGCGGATTTGTGACCAAGGGCCTTTCGCGTGAACCGATGGTGGGGAACCCGCCGCCGCGTTTATTTGAAACCGCCGCCGGAATGCTGAATTCGATTGGACTGCAAAACATTGGCGCGCGCGCTTTCATTGATGAAAAGCTGCCCAAGCTGGCGGTGAAGAAAAATGTTGTGGTGATCGCGAACGTTTTTGGCTATTCGCGCGAAGATTACCAGGAAACCATTCGCATCCTGAATGAAGCGGAGGGCATTACCGCTTATGAGCTGAACGTTTCCTGCCCGAACACCTCGCACGGCGGCATGGTGTTTGGCACGGACCGCGTGCTGCTGGAGGAGTTGGTGGCCAGCTGCAAATCCGCCGCGCGCAGGCCGCTGATTGTGAAGCTTTCACCGAACGTGACCAGCATTGCTGGCATGGCCAAGTCCGCCGAGAACGCCGGTGCTGACGCCATTTCGCTGGTGAACACCTTTGTTGGCATGGCGATTGACGCCAAGACTCGCAAGCCGCGCATCTCCAACGTGACTGCCGGGTTAAGCGGCCCCGCCATCAAGCCAATCGCATTGCGCATGGTGTATGAAGCAGCACACACCGTGGAAATCCCCGTGATCGGCATGGGCGGAATCACCACGGCGGAAGATGTAGTGGAGTTTATGCTCGCCGGCGCAGCCGCTGTGGAAGTAGGCACCGCCAATTTCTGGGACCCGTGCGCCACGGAAAAAATCGTCGACGGGCTGCAGCGGTGGTGTTTTGAAAACCGCGTGAAACGAATTACCGACATTATCGGGACACTGGAAGTATAACGAACTTCCGGCATCTGTTCGCAGTCAGCTCCGCACATGTAAACTCCCCGTGTTTGCTCCTAATAAACCAAGGGCTGCAAATCCTGCAACAAACAGGTGTTTATCGGGTTTACACGGTGGAGAGGATTTTGGATACTCCACTCCAGCGCTTCGTTCGAGAAAGATTCTTGAGTCATGATCAGTAGGGGAGATTGAAACATATGAAACGTAGACTCACGCTGTTAGGTTTGTCGCTGATGATATCGGCGGTAATGGCATTCGCGCAAAGGCCCATGGACGACGACAATGAACGCAGAGTCCGCATTGTCCGCGGCCCGGACATCGTCAATGTTACGGATGATTCGGCAACGCTCAACTGGACCACCAATTCCTCCGGCGCGAACCATGTCCGCTATCGTGTGGCCGGCAGCGATGACCAGTGGCAGTCTGCCTATAATCACGGCGGCGGCACCAACCACTCTCTTCAGCTCACCGGGCTTCAGCCCGGCAGGACTTACGAGTGGCAGATCCTTACGCGTGACGGCGATCTGCGCACCTCAGGACAATTTCAGACAGTTCGCCGCGACTATCGCGACGGCGACCGTGATCGAGACAGAGATCGCGATCGAGACGGAGATCGAGATCATGATCGGCGTGACCACGATGGGGACCGCGACAGAGGGTATGACGCGCACGATTACGGCAATCGAGTAGCGTTGTATCGCGCCAGCAATCGCCGGGGCAACCTCCACCTATACACCACGAACAGCGATGAGCAGAATACCCGTGGTTTCCATGCGGAAGGCACCGCAGGCTTTCTCCTGACGTCACAGAGGCGAGGCACCGTGCCGCTTTATCGCATGCACAGCCCCAACGGCGACACGATGTTGGCCTTGGACCAAAACGAAGTGGCGCAGATGCAAGGTTATGGCTATCGCGATGATGGCGTTCTGGGATATGTCGCAGGCACGCAGATACCCGGCACCCTGCCTTTTTTCCGGCTGGTGAACCGGGATGGCAGCCTCCATTTCTTCACCACTTCTGATGGCGAGCGCCGCCAGTTCCTCCGCAATGGATGGCAGGAACTAGGCCCCGCCGGTTACATCTGGATCCAGCAGTAGATGTGAGAATCGCTGTTCGGGAAAGTTGAGCCACTCCTTTGCGGGTGGCTTTTTTGCGTTGTCTTTTTTTCCCTTGCAGGCGATCCATAGGCCGGAACGAAAAAACCAAACGCAAGCCCGAATTGCAAGCCTAAGGCGCCAGAAACCGGTCCAAACGCCATTTTTTCAGTAGCTCTGCTTATCCAGCTCTGAAGGTGCAACCCGCACCTCTCTACTCCCTTCGAATTAAGTAAGTCTGAAAATCGTGCGCATTCATGCCTTTTCCGGCTGATGCGAGTTTTCACGAGCAGAGCCGCTTCGTCTCAATAACCATCAAAGGTATTTTTTCTTAGAGGGGAAGAAAAGTTATGAAACGCACACTCACGCTATTAGGTTTGGGGCTGATGCTCTCAGCGCCAGTAGCTTTTGCACAGAAACAGATGGACCAGGCCAGTGAGAAAGCTGTACAGATCACGCAAGGCCCAACTATCTCCAACATCACCGGCAATTCGGCCACGATCAACTGGACCACGAACTCAGTGGGCGCGAACCATGTTCGTTATCGTGTGGCGGGTAGCAATAGCGCCTGGAAATCGGCTTACGCCGCTGGCGGGGGCGCCAATCACTCACTGCAACTGACGGGCCTGGAACCGGGAAAGACCTATGAATGGCAAATACTAACTCGTGATGGCGACCTGCGCACAGCCGGACAGTTCCAGTCGGCAGCCACGGCCGGCGGCACCGCGCCTGACGTGAATGCAGGTGCCACAGCGCCCGCGTCACCGGCCCCGCCAACCCCAGGTTCAGCCGATACTTCCAACGGCAAGGTCCCGTTGTATCGTTCTTCCAACAGCACCGGCAACCTGCATCTCTATACCTCGAACGCTGGCGAGCAGAATTCCAATGGCTTCCACGCTGAAGGAATTGCTGGATACCTGCTGCCGGGCCAGGGTTCAGGCACTGTTCCGCTCTATCGCATGACCGGCAGCAATGGCGACACGCTGCTCACGCAGTCTGGGAATGAACGCACCGCTATGCAGGCGCATGGATATCGCGATGACGGCGTCCTCGGCTACATCGCTACTACGCAGGCTCCCGGCACGCAGCCGCTCTATCAACTGTCGAATCCCGATGGCAGCATCCATTTTTACACCACCTCGGCGAGCGAGAAATCGCAATTCCAGAGCCAGGGCTGGAAGGATGAAGGCGTTGTAGGTTACATCTATCAGCAGTAAATCTGAAAGAATAGTTTGTTTTACGGGAAGCCACCTGCAAACCCAGGTGGCTTTTTTTTATGGAATATCGGCTTGGTAGGGAATGCAGGCGGAAATACGGGAAGAAATCGAGAGGTTATTGTCTTTCTTTTAGGAACTCCTGAGTAATCTCCGGCAGCTTCTCGCGAATCTGGCTGGGCAGCCGATCATGGATGCGGCGGGCTTGTATGCGCGCAACATCCGCCACCACTACGGGCGCTGGAGTGGCCACGGCGACGATAAGCCATACCACGCTGAAGAAAAGGAAGCCGGCCAGGGCGATCAGCTCCAATACCAGCGCATGCCGCGGAGAAAAATGCCGCACAGCGCCAAAGGCCACCAAAAACATTACGGCGGAAACCCCGGCCACAATCATTAATCCGATATCGATAGTCCGATGCAACACCTGGCGGGAGCGGCAATGAGGGCACTCGGCCAGATGCGCTTCATAATCGCCGCGCATCTCCGGCGCCAGACCTGAGATATCGTATCGCCAGCCGGCGAGAATGTCCCCAACCACGCGATCACTGCACATATTGCTCATTGACTTGCCTGACTGCTGTTCAAAAAGCCTCTGACCGCCAGAGAAGGGCGTAGCCCTTACCTATTCTCATCCCAGATTAAGGTTCTTGTACAGGTATCTTCTCACCCCAGGCAGAGTGGCTGCAATGGGCGGTCCTGCTGGGCTAAGGTGAGAGCGCAGGATTGAAAAAGGTTCAACTTCCCCCCCAGGGCCTTATTTGCCGTATCGCGGGCCACTTCAGGGTGGTTATTTTGCTCGGAAAGGTGCGCCAAAACCAGGAAAGCCGCCTGGCCGTCATAATCTTTTTCAAAGAAGTCAGCCAGCGCCGCGTTGGAAAGATGGCCCACCCGGCTCATTACCCGCTGCTTTACCATCCACGGATACGGGCCGTTGCGCAGCATTTCCAGGTCATGGTTTGATTCAATCATTAATCCATCGCAACGCCGCAGGTGGTCTTTGACGCTGTAGGGCAGGTAGCCGAGATCCGTGACGACGCCAATCTTTACGCCATCGGCCTTGAAGGTAAAGCCGCATGGATCAGCCGCGTCATGCGGAATAGTGAACGCCGTAACGGTGATGTCAGCAATTTCAAAACTGCGGCCTACCTGAAAATGTTCGCGCCGTTCCAGTTTGGCCGGCTTCCCTTCAGGATCTTTAGTTGCGCGCCGCCAACTGTGATACGTGGCTTCAGTAATGTAAACCGGGATTTGCAATTTGCGCGCCAGCACTTGCAGTCCGGCGACATGGTCCTGGTGCTCATGCGAGATCACAATAGCTTTCAGCTTTTGCGGATCTTCACCCGCAGTATGCATGCGCTTGAGCGTTTCCCGGCAGGAGATTCCGGCATCCACCAGAATGCTGGCACAGGAACTGGAAAGCACAGTGGAGTTTCCTCTGCTCCCGCTCGCCAGGACTGTCATGCGCATCGCCACTGAACGCAGCATAGCGGGAATCGCCTCGGCGGGGGAGTAGCAAAGTAGTTAACATGAGGAAAAACTGGTTTTCTCCGGAAGAGCTACCGCGGATTGCGCGGATGTTCGCGGACCAGAAAACGAAACCAGAATCAGCTATTTCTTGTTTGTTGCTGGTTCTTGATCCGCTTTTATCGGTCGCAAATCCGCGGTACGATTTTTTCTGCTTCATCCGGCACGTCCGATCAAAAAGACTCACCGTGGAGACGAGGAGACGCGGAGAATGGCAGCCGGCTTAATTTGCGAATCAGGCCGTGGCTTGCCGATGGGTATAGGCTCTTCACGATACAGACGAACCGTGTTGCGGACGGCGGAGATCACCATGATCAGCAACATGCCGGAAATGCCGAGCGTGCC
>JBARNL010000810.1:0-2608 GCA_049802955.1 Candidatus Angelobacter sp. | reverse complement strand
GCATTCCGCTGCGACGGAAATAGCGACCCTACGTACCGAATTCGGGCACATCTGCCGGATCATAGGACAAACTCGTCCTACCGCGGTGAATCTTTTCTGGGCCATTCGACGCATGCAGCAGACGTTTGAAGCCGCCGCTCCGCACGGCGTTCATCAGGTCAAGGTCAATCTGGTGGACGAAGCACAAAAAATGCTAGTGGAAGATATTGCCGCAAATGAAGCCATGGGTCGGCACGGCGCCACGTTGATGCCTTCCTCCGGCGGAGTGCTCACGCACTGCAATGCCGGCGCTCTGGCAACGTGTGGTTACGGCACCGCGCTCGGCGTGATCCGGTCGGCCATCGATTCTGGCAAAAAGCTGCATGTCTTCGCCGATGAAACCCGGCCATTTCTGCAAGGGTCGAGGCTAACTGCATGGGAACTGATGAAGGACGGCATTCAGACGACGCTCATCGCGGACAACATGGCCGGAGCAATGATGCGCCAGGGCAAAATTAAAGCCGTAATCGTGGGCGCGGACCGCATCGCCGCCAACGGCGACGTGGCCAACAAAATTGGCACTTACAGCGTAGCCGTGCTGGCCAAAGAGCATGGCATACCTTTTTATGTCGCTGCGCCATGGTCCACCGTGGATATGAATATGCCCGACGGCGAAGGTATTCCCATCGAACAACGCTCAGCCCGTGAGGTAACGCATCATGCGGGAAGACAAGTTGCTCCGGATGGCGTGCTGGTGGAGAACCCCGCCTTTGATATGACGCCCAGCAAATATATTGCAGCAATTATCACCGAGCGGGGTATTGCGAACGCCCCTTACGCGGATTCACTCAGGGAACTCGCTCAGGCTCTACCAGACTTGGCGGCAACCAGGCGCTGAAACGCCAATACAAACTGGAGACCGCTTCTGGTTTTTCATAGATCATCTTTGGCAACGCGACCCAATTTCACGTCCGAATAAGCTGAGTATTTTTGTAGCGGATGGCTGTGAATTATCTTCTTCCACAAGATGATCTACTGGAGTACAATTCTTTTCAATGCCTAAACGTGGAGCACAACCGCTGCAGGGTGAAGTCCTTCAGGGGACTCTCGACCTGCTGGTATTGCAAACATTGCTACTGGGTCCTGCACACGGCCACACCATTGCTTATGCCATTGAGCACCGATCTGACGATGTGCTTCAAGTGGAGCATGGGTCGCTTTATCCGGCATTGCATCGTCTGGAAGACCGCGGCTGGATCGCCTCATTCTGGGGCACGTCCGAGAACAACCGCAAAGCCCGGTATTACCGCCTGACGCCGGAAGGCCGTAAGCAATTGGCTGTACAAACAAGCCGCTGGGAACAGTTGGTAAACGCAGTCAACAGGGTGCTTCGCCCAGCGAATGAGTAATTACCATGAAGCTCAACCGATTCTTCCGCCGACGTCAATGGGATGAAGAACGGGCTCGCGAACTTGCCGCTTACCTTGAAATTGAAACCGCTGAAAACATAGCGCGAGGCATGTCGGCCGAAGAAGCCCGCACAGCCGCCCATTGGAAGTTGGGCAATGCCGCTCTCGTCCGCGAGGAGATCTACCGCATGAACAGCTTCACCTTCATTGAAACGCTCTGGCAAGACCTTCGCTACGGCGCGCGCATGCTGCGCAAGAGTCCCGGCTTCACGTTTGTTGCAGTGCTCACGCTGGCTCTGGGGATTGGCGCCAACACGGCAATATTCAGCATGGTGGACTGGCTGGTGTTTCAAAAATTGCCGGTAGAGAACCCAAACGCGCTCACTTTTCTGAGCTTTAACCGGACTGGCCCAATCTCCAATGACACTCAATTTTCTTTTCCTGAGTACCAGCAGATTACCGACGAATGCGGACCGCAATTCAACGGAATGGTGGCAGTTGCTTTTGGCGGAGCATCGGGGAACCAAACGGGCCCGGATGGCATGACTTTTCAAGGCAAGACTCAGTCTGTACAGACTTTCTTTAGTACTGGAAATTTCTTTTCCTTTCTCGGTTTGAAGCCGGCATTGGGCCGCTTGTTTAGAGCAGACGAAGGCACTACATCAGCCCTCGATCCGGTGGCAGTGCTCTCCTGGGAATATTGGATGTCGCGCTTTGAGGGTAACCCAGAGATTGTGGGCGAAGGCGTGGCCATCAATGGTCACCTTGTCACAATTATCGGGGTTGCCCCAAAAGGTTTTGTGGGACCGACTCCTGCACTTCATATGCAGGCCTATCTTCCACTTAACATGCTGGTGATTGAAGCCGGCACCACAAATGATTTTCTTGTGAAAAGCACTGCTCGCCCGCTGGTAATCTTTGCCCGCCTGAAGCATGGCACAACACCGGAACAGGTCAGACCTGCCCTGAACACCGTAGGCCGGCATTTGCTTGCCCGATATCCCCGGCCTGACGAAACACCCAACGGAATGCGCGCAAATCGGTTACGTCCGCCGGGCCTGGTTACCTATGAAGGTGTGAACCCGCTCGTGCGCATAGCGGGCCTGTTCTTCATGCTTGGCGTTCTGATTTTGCTTCTTGCGTGTGTCAACGTTGCCAATCTTCTGCTGGTCAGGGCAACATCTCGTCAATCTGAGATGGCGGTGCGGGCCGCTCTGGGC
>JBARNL010000809.1:0-12159 GCA_049802955.1 Candidatus Angelobacter sp. | reverse complement strand
GCTCAGGGCCGGTCGTCCTTTATCTTGAGAGTGGGCATATTGAGATGGGCGCTCCCTGGGTTTCTACTGAGGACAGTTTGGGATTATTTCGATGCTTTCCACGCGCATAGATCTTTTGACGCAAGCCTATTGACCATTTCCATGCGCCTGGCGATATGGCTCGGCGCTGGATGTCTATTCGGCGACTTCATGTGGCACCACTATCACAAGCTGCTTGATCGGCAGGAATAATTGTGCAGCGTCTCTGCCCCTGCGTGCGCTCTGCCACTAAGTTGATAGCGGGAGCGGGTAACCCACAAAGCGCCATCTTTGTGTATGCTATTTGTCATGGAAAAGAAGCCTCCCCTCGACGATTCAAAGAACCGCTTTGCTGAAGTGATCCGGCAGTCACAGGAACGCCGTGCCGAATTGAATAACAAGGCCAAAAAGAAGCAGATGGAAGATATTGAGCTTCCGCCCCGCGATGAAGAGATTGTGGATACAAAGGAAGACGACGAACCTGCAATCTAACTTGCTGCTTGTTTCTGCCTGACGAAGTTCTGGCGCAGCCATTGCATCTGCGCCATTCCTAATGCGGGGCCTAGTACTTCGGCACTTTCGGATCAATGCGGTCTGACCACGCAAGGATGCCGCCCGCCAGGTTCTTGGCCTTGGTAAATCCTGCATGCTGCAGGAATCCTACGGCCCGGGCGCTGCGCGCGCCCGAACGGCAATGCACCACCATCTCCTTGCTGGGATCCAGTTCATGCACGCGCCGGGGAAGATCGTTCAATGGAATCAGAACGCCATTCAGGTTGCAGATCTGGTATTCGTGCGGCTCGCGCACGTCCAGCAGGACAAAGTCTTCCTTCGCGTCAAGACGCTGCTTTAGTTCTTCCACGGTAATTTCCGGCACGCCGTTGCTCACTGGTTTCTCCTGGCCTCGCAGTCCGCAGAACTCTTCATAATCAATGAGTTTAGTCACAGTGGGATTGGTTCCGCAAACCACGCAGTCAGGATTTTTGCGCAGCTTGAGTTCGCGGAACTTCATCCCCATGGCATCCACCAGCAACAGCCTCCCGATCAACGGCTGGCCCGCGCCAAGGATCAGTTTGATGGCTTCTGTTGCTTGAATTAGGCCCACTAGTCCAGGGAGAATGCCGAGCACTCCACCTTCCGCACAGGAGGGGACCAGCCCGGGCGGCGGCGGCTCAGGATACAGGCAGCGATAGCAGGGGCCATCCTTGGTGGCAAAAACGCTGGCCTGGCCTTCAAAGCGGAAAATCGATCCATACACATTCGGCTTGCCGGTAAACACACAGGCGTCATTCACCAGAAAGCGTGTAGGGAAATTGTCCGTTCCGTCCACAATGATGTCGAAGTCGGAAAATATCTCCAACGCGTTCTGGCTGGTCAAGCGCGTGTCAAAAGTCTTTACGTCAACATAAGGATTGATAGCGGCAATCTTTTCCCGGGCCGATTCCAGCTTGGGACGGCCAACATCGCTGGTGAAATGGATCACCTGGCGCTGCAGGTTAGTGAAATCCACTACGTCAAAATCGACCAAACCAAGCGTCCCCACGCCGGCAGCGGAAAGATACAGCGCCAGCGGCGATCCCAGGCCGCCTGTCCCGATACAAAGCACGCGCGCCGCCTTGAGCTTCTGCTGGCCTTCCATCCCTACTTCCGGCATGATCAGGTGCCGGGAATAGCGGAGAACTTCCTCGTTGCTCAGTGCGGGCGGCTCATGCGGGGCAATTGTTGTGGCCATGGAAAATTCCTTTCCGAAAGAACGAATAATGAATGATCAAGCAGGATTCAGTGTATTACCGGCGGGAGGCCCGAATAAAACATCGGGCCATGGCGGGCATTCGACGCTGCGGCAATGATGCGTGGAAAACCATCAGCTTTATTATATGTTATGTGGCATAGACTGGCGCGCGCTGGTTGGCCACAATCTCAATGCTCTCTCCCTGAAAAACTTTTTTGTCCTCTGATCCCACGAGCACAAATGAAGCCGTCGAGGTGGGCGTGCCCTGTTCCACGCTGGTAATCACGTATGAACAATCAAACCAGTGGGCCTCCGCCAGGTCAGTGGAAGAGTAATTAGGTGAATGGTCTGGGTGCGAGTGATAAAACCCGATAATGCTCTCTCCCCGGCTACGTGCCAGCTTCAGGGCGGCAATTACCTGCTCCGGATTGATGCTGTAGCGGTCCGCGGGCGAATCCACCCGCATATTTTCACAGGTAAGTGTCAGGGTAACCAACCGATGCCCTTCCACCACGTTGCCAAGAAGAATGCCACAGCATTCATAGGGATAGCTGCGTTTGGCTTCCCAACGGATCAGATCGTAGTCAGCCTTGCTGATCTTTAACATCGGACTTCTCCTGGGAAGTGGCGGCTTCACCAGTCATCCGGCCAGGGACGATCCAACGAGAGCTTCAAAATAAGTGCAGACGAAGGGGCACCATATTAGATGATCCAGAATGGAATTGCATCACAAATGCAACAATTTTTGTCAGATTTTCTGGATGGTTTGCGAAGTTTTGCACCTTTGCGTGTGCAAATCCACGTTCTATCTTAAGTTTTCTAAGATACTGGCGGCGTTCTGAATATTGACCGCAAGCACATTCTCTTTGGTCGGCGGTCATATCACTCTGGGAGTTTTGGCATTTCTGCTGGCGTGGTGCGCGAAGGGATTGGCACGGATCCGCCCGTCTGGCCGCAAAAGTTGATCCGGTGCGCCTTTGGGCTATGAGTAACGTTAATGACCTGATCCACAAGCCATTGGCGGCCTGGATTCCCTGCTTGTATGATGGCGCTCTATGAGTTCATCCACCAATCAAGGCCAGACCGGCAGTGCCGTGAAGTTCCAGGGGCAAAAAAAAATCGCGGTGCTCGGCTGCGGCAAGATGGGAACAATCCTGCTGGAGTCTTTTCTCGAACGAAAGCTGATCACGGCGCAGGAAGCCATTGCCACGGTACAACACGGCGAGCGCAGCCAGGAATTGTCGCGCGAGCTCAACGGCGTGCCCGTCGGCACAGACAATCGCGCTGCCGTGGCAGGAGCTGAGATTGTTTTGCTTTGCGTAAAGCCTCAGGTATTGGGCCAATTGCTAGAGGAGATTGCTCCTGCGCTAGCTCCGACCACGCTGGTGATCTCCATTGCCGCCTCTACGACGACTAGTTTTATCCAGCAAAAATTGGGCAAGAATATTCCGGTCGTCCGCGCCATGCCCAACACGCCTGCCATGGTGGGCGCCGCGATGACCGCCGTTTGCGCCGGCCCGGCAGCAACCTCTCAGCATCTGGAAACGGCGAAGCACCTGTTTGAAAGCGTGGGCCGCGCCCTGGTGGTCGATGAAAAACATATGGACGCGATCACGGCGCTTTCTGCCAGCGGTCCGGCGTTTGTGTTTGTGATTCTTGAGTCCCTGGCCGAAGCCGGAGTAAAAGTCGGCTTGCCACGCGAAATGGCCACCACGCTCGCCGCGCAAACGCTCTATGGATCGGCACAGCTTGCGCTGGAAACCGGACATCACCCGGCGTTGCTTAAAGATGCCGTCACTACGCCCGCCGGCTGCACCATTGAAGGCCTGATGGAACTGGAAAAAGGCGGCCTGCGCGTGACCCTGATGAATGCCGTGATTAAAACGACGATCAGGGCCAGGGAGTTGATGACGAGTTGAAACCCGGTACTTTGTATTTAGTATTTGGTATTTGCCTAAGACGCACCGCATTGAGTTTGCCAAATACTAATTACCAATTACTAAGTACCTGATTTTGCCATCAGCCAGCAGCCCAAAGGGATTGCTTCACGTCGGCCCATAATGTAAACTTCTTGCTGATGTCACTTTCTGTCTCCAACATGGCCATGTGCTGTCGCGCGATGGCTATGTGTGTGTTCACGCCGAGGCAGAAAGGTTCATAGAAAGTTTTCATCAGCAATCATGAACCCGCTGCCTCAGGCAGCGGGTTTTTCAGTTTAGGCGAAAAGTTCTGAAGATGGCTGCAGAACTGACGCGATGGGAGCGAAAAATGAGCACGAACCTGCGTTATGAATTGCGGTGTCGCGAATGCCAGACCCGCTGGGGCAACCAGCCGATTTCTTTTTGCCAGAACTGCTTTGCTCCGTTGGAAGTGGCCTATGACTGGGACCGAATCGGCAAAGAGATCAGCAAAGATAAAATCGCGAGCCGCGCCACGAATCTTTGGCGTTATAAAGAGCTGCTGCCTCTGCCCGAAGATTATGACAGCTCTACCCCCGCCGGCTTCACGCCTCTGCTGAAAGCCACCAAGCTGGGTGAGAGCGTGCGTAGCCGGTCGTTATACCTGAAGAATGATGCTGTATGCTTCCCCACGCTCAGCTTCAAAGACCGTGTGGTTGCCGTGGCGCTCACGCAAGCTCGCAATTTTGGATTCGATGTCGTCAGTTGCTCTTCTACCGGCAATCTGGCCAACGCCGTTGCGGCGCAGGCGGCACGCGCAGGATTGAAGGCATGCATTTTCATTCCCGCCGATCTGGAGCCGGCGAAAGTTCTGGGCACGCAGGTTTATGGCGCGCAGATCGTCCGTATTGACGGCAATTATGATCACGTAAACCGCCTGTGCTCGCAGATCGCGGACAAGCATCGGTGGGGCTTCGTCAACGTGAACCTGCGGCCGTACTACGCCGAAGGATCTAAGACCGTGGGCTATGAAATTGCGGAACAATTGGGCTGGCGGCTGCCGGACAATATTGTTGTCCCAATGGCTGGCGGGTCGCTGATCACCAAGATATACAAAGCTTTCAAAGAGCTAATTGATCTTGGATTCGTAGAAGAGAAGCAAGTCAAGTTCTTTGGCGCGCAGGCCACCGGCTGCAGCCCGATCAGTGTTGCCGTGAAAGCCGGACGCAATGAGATTGAGCCGCAGAAGCCGCAGACCATCGCGCGATCGCTAGCTATCGGCAATCCCGCAGACGGATTCTATGCTGCCAAAACAATTCTCGGCAGCGGCGGCTGGGCGGAAGATGCCGACGATCCTGAGATCATTGAAGCCATGACGCTGCTGGCCGAAAGGGAAGGCGTCTTCACTGAAACCGCCGGCGGCGTCACCCTGGCTGCGGCGCGCAAGCTCTATGCGCAAGGGCGCATCCGTCCGGACGAGACAACCGTCCTGTGCATCACCGGCAACGGGCTTAAAACCACGGACGCACTTGCGGGCGAATTCGATACGGTTGAGCCGATTCCACCCAAACTGGCAGCGTTCGAGCAATTTCTTGAGACTCAATTCGCCGGCCAGCGTGCGGCCAGTAAAGGAGCTGCTTAATGAACGTGAAAGTTTCCATTCCAAGCGCATTTCGGCGGCATACAGAGGGCGCTGGCCACTGTGAGTGTGAAGGCGCTGACCTAGCCCGATTGCTGGACTCGCTCGGCAGCCGCTTCCCTGACCTCAAGCCTCACTTACGCGACGAGCATGGCAACATTCGCCGCTTCCTGAACATTTATGTTAACGATGAGGACATCCGCTTCTTAGGCAAAGATTACAAGTTTAAGGACGGCGATGAGGTGACGCTGGTACCGTCGATAGCTGGAGGATAGTTTTTTCATCCCGAGCACAGCGAGGGAAGCCCTATGCCTGCCACGCTCTGTCGGATGCGAATCGGATTAACCTAGCTCTGGGTGAATCGGGGATCCGTCGTCGTAGTAGGGATATCTCGCTTCGCTCGAGATTTTAGAACGCAAATCTCCGCGCTCCTCGCTTCGGTGTTGTTTTGTCACCTCGCCCACAATCAGCATCGCAGGCGCAGAAATCCCTTTGGCGGATGCCAGTTCTTGAAGCGTCAGGTATCGAACCTGTTCATTCAAACGGCCTGCGTTCGAAACAACGGCGCATGGAGTCTTCGGCTCGTGTCCCGATTCGAACAGCCCTTGCACAGTCTTGGAGTAGTCCGGACCAGGCATATAAAGTGCATAGGTGGAACGGGCAGGTTCCACGGTTTTGCTCAGCGATTCATTGCGGCAATTGTGCGCCGTGACCACCACCAAAGCCGAAGCTGCACCGCGGTCGGTCAGTGTGATTTTTGCCGATGCTGCGGCGGCGCTGGCGGCCGTGACGCCCGGGGTAATCTCAAACTCAATGCCGGCCCGCCGCAGCGCGTCCAGTTCTTCACCCAACCTGCCAAATACCGCCGGGTCGCCCGACTTTAACCGTACAATGGTCTGCGCTTCGGTCTCCCGGGCGTGCCACACCATGAGCGCATTGATCTGCTCCTGGCTGCGGCCGCGGTTTCCGCAGCGCTTACCCACGTTGACTACCTGCGCTGAAGCCGGGCAGAGATCGAGTATCTCTTGCGGCACCAGATCGTCGTGCAGCACTACCTGCGCTGCACGCAGCAGTGTGGCGGCGCGCAGGGTCAATAGGTCTGCCGCGCCGGGGCCGGCGCCCACAATGTAAACCTTTCCGGACATGGATTAGGCGCTTTTCTTTTGGCTGATGAAACCGCCTTCGCTCCACTCTTCCACAGCATCAACCAAACGGTGCAGCAACTGGTCAGCATTGCCGATCATGTTCAGTCCTTCATGCTGATGCTCTTTCAACGCGTGCCTCAGTTTGGCTTCCAGCTCTGACTTTCTCAAGTGGTCCATGGTTCCCTCCGTGAATGGATTTATTTGATAATTTTACCGGTTGACACTGGGCCAGCAACATTAATAATTCTTTACGGCGCTCCGTGCGCGGCAGGACCTTGCGCATCATCTCACGCATGCGCCCCAGCCATGCCGTCCAGGATTCGTATTCCGGCCCAAAGTTCTCTTCCAGCTGTTTGCGCACATGCTGGCTCAGTGCCGGACTGTTTCCACCCGTGGAAATGGCAATCTGGAACTCACCGCGACTGACAACAGCGGGAGCGTAAAAGTCGCAATATCCAGGATCATCTACGGCATTTGCCAGTGCGCCATTTTCGCGCGCTTCCTTATAAACCGCGCGGTTCGTTTCTTCTGAATCCGTGCAGGAAATTACCAAAAAATATCCCTGTGTCAGTCCCCGTCGAAACTCAATACCTTGATATTTGATACGGCCTTGGTGCGCCCACAGTCTGATGCGCGGCGTGATCTGCGGCGAAACCACCGTAACGTCTGTCGCCGAGCGCAGTACCGCTTCTATTTTTTGCTCGGCAATCACGCCACCGCCAACGATCAGCACCTTGTGTCCCTCAAGCTTGAGAAAAATTGGATATAGAGACATGGCTATCCTTCCACTCCGTGCGGCACCCTGCCGGGTGAGGGATCGCGCAAAACTGCCGGCAGGTCTTGTCCGGCAAGAAAAGTCCGCAGTGCCGCTTCCGAATGGCGCGCGAAAAACTGCCGCAAGTTCTCCGTACCATGGCGCTCGTCGAGATAACTGCGAAGCAGGCGTTCAATGGCATCTGGCACTTCACTCGCGGCGCAACGGTAACCCACCGCGCGGCCAAAGCCCGCATGCTCACCCACGGCCCCTCCCAGGCAGAAGTAGTAAGCGTCTTGAATGCGGCCGGCGATCTTCAGTTTTTTACCTTCCAGACCGATATCGGCTATGCGATGTTGGCCGCAGCTATTCGGGCAACCCGTGATGTTGAGCTTTAATTGCTGATCAAATTCCGGAATACGTTCTTCCAACTCTTCAACCAGCCAGCGGGTGAAGGCTTTGGTTTCTGTTATCGCCAGCTTGCAGAACTCGCTGCCGGTGCAAGCCACGGCGCCGCGCCAAAAAGGCGATGCCGCTACGTGCAATCCTGCAGTTTCCAGGCCAAGAGTAACCGCCGCAGTGCTTGCGCGCGGCACGTTCACAATCACCAGGTTCTGCGTGTTCGTGGTGCGAAGCTCGCCATTCCCATAACGCTCAGCCAGATCGGCTGCCGCCCGCAGTTGTTGCGGATTGATGCGTCCGCGCAGCACAGCCGCGCCAATGTAAAAAAGACCAGGCTGCTTCTGCCGATGCACGCCAACATGGTCGCGAAACAAATCGTCAGGCGGTTGCTCCAGAGCCCCTGGTTCCAGCTTGTATCCAAGCTTGCGCTCCAGTTCCTGCAAAAATGATTCGGCGGTCCAGCCATGCTGGAGGAATAGATACTTCAACCGCGCGCGCTCGCGGTTTTCGCGCAGTCCGTCTGCGTCGCGAAATAGCTCGCTTACGGCCTTGCTTATCGGGATGACCTGTTCCCAGCGCACGAAAGCATTGAGTCGCACGGCTAAGTGAGGCTCGGTGGAAAGCCCTCCGCCCACGCGTATGGAAAATCCGACTTCTCTCTTTCCTGCTACCTCGCGGACCGCCGGAGTAAAGGCAAGATCGTTGATTTCAGGATAAGAGCACCAATCCTGGCAGCCGCTGATGCTGATCTTGAATTTGCGTGGCAGGTTATAAAAATCAGGATTATCGACAAGCAACTGTGTCACTTCATCCACCAGCCGTGAAGCGTCGCAAAGTTCATGCGCGTCTAAACCAGCAAGCGGGCAGCCCGTGACGTTTCGCGTCACGTCGCCGCACGTCGCCATGGATGTTAGGCCACAATCAAAAAGTGTTTGCAGCACATCTGGAAGATCTTTGATCGTAATCCAATGCAGCTGTATGTTCTGCCGGACGGTAATATCGGCAATGCCTCCGGCATACTTTTCCGCGAGAGCGGCTATAGCACGTAATTGCGTTGCATTGATAAAACCATTGGACAAACGAATGCGCAGCATGAAGTAAGGAGTTGTACGGCCTTCACCTCCAACGCCGCCGATTGCGCCCGCGCCATCTCCCTGCGTGTAAACACCCCACCAGCGAAAATAGGTTTTTGTCCAAGAGTCCGGAACAGCCGATAACCCTTTGGCGGCAAACTGCCGGATCTCTTCAAAGCACTCCCAGGGGTTCTTCTCCAGTTTCAGGCGCTCCGCGCGCTGGGCTTTGGTTTCTTTCGCCGCCATGCTGGTTCCTGTGCTCATAGCTTTCCTACAGTCTTTCTTTACAAAGGTCTAAAATGTTTCCGAAAAGCAAAAAGCCCATCGCCTCTGGCGGTGGGCCTGTTTTCCTAAATTTAAATGCGAATTAGGTAGCAGTTTCTCCGGCCAGAGACATGGTGGTCACCTTGCAACAACACAGACACATATCTTGGCGAATAGCTGTCATGAAAAGAAAGTATACGCGAGAAAGTTTAGGTGTCAAGCTTATCCTAATAGATAATCCTCGCTCGATTTAGGAGCATCTCCCTCCTGGCATTCGCAAATGTCTTCACGCATTTCAGATGCGTGCCAAAATGGGACTGACTCATTCTTTTTAGAATGCTGCAAACTCTGAACCGGCCCGCAAGCCGGCCGGCAGCCCCCTGCCCATTACTTAAGATTCTTGACTCTGCCTATAAATCCGGGCTATAGTGCCATTTCATGCAGGTTCGCCAGAACATCATCGCGGGAGCCATGTGTTTGACAACAACAGGCACATGCACATCCATGCGAAACTCAGGCGAGCCGTCAGCGTAACGAAGCAGCAATAATAAGTTCCTGACCCACTCGCCGAAACGAGTGGGTTTTTGCTTTTAGGCGGCATGATAAGTCATGAATCGATCAAATTCACAAAACGTGGGGCATGGCTGGCGCGTGGTGGTGCCAGCCACTTCCGCCAACCTGGGCTGCGCCTTTGATTGCGGCGGCATCGCGCTAAGAATTTATCTAAGAGCGCTCTTCGTCCCTTCCGTCACCACGGAACTGAGCCTGGAATATCAGGGAAAGACGCCTGAACGCTTTCCCATGAAAGGCACAAACCTGATCCTGCATGCGCTGCGATTTGCCGCTGAGCGCCTTGACGCTCCTCCTCCGGTGGGGCACGTGGCCGTGGAAAGCGAGATTCCCATCAGCGTAGGACTTGGCAGCAGCGCGGCTGCCGTAATTGCCGGCCTGCTGCTTGGGGTGCAACATAGCGGAAAAGAAGTCGCACCTGAAGTGCTTTTGCGCTGGGCGGAAGAGATTGAAGGCCATATTGATAATGCCGCTGCTGCCTACTACGGCGGTTTGGTACTGGCGCTTTCCAACAATGTGGAGCGGGTGGTGGTGGCAAAGACCAACTTTCCCGAAAGCATCCGCCTGGTAATTGTCACTCCGTCAATTACGGTACCAACGCATCAGGCGCGAGAGGTATTACCCAAAAACTATGATCGGGCTGATGTGCTGCATACGTTGCAGCGCACTTCTCTTTTAGCCGCCACCTGCTTCTCAGGAAATTTTGATCTTTTCCCAGAGTTATTTCATGACAAGCTGCATCAGCCGTACCGCCAGCAACTGGTTCCCGGGATAGAACAATGCCTTGGTTTGCGGCTTCCGGGCTTGCTGGGCGTAGCAATCAGCGGGTCAGGTTCGTCAGTAATTGCGTTTACCACGAGCGACGAGATGCGGGTGGCGGAAGAATTACAGAGGTTCTTTGCTAGTGAGGGCGTGCAGACAGAAGCAATGTTCACCAAGGCCGACAACAACGGCGCCGCGGTAACCCGCGAACTGGTGCCGCTGGTGGAAAGACTTGGAGCAGTCTTGCAGAAGCTGGAGAAATAGCGATGCACAGGAAGCGTTTGATCGTAATGAAGTTTGGCGGTACCTCGGTAGGGAATGCCGAGAGGTTCCGCCAGTGCGCGGCCATTGTGGGCGAGGCGGCAAAGCATGACCGCATTGTGGTGGTGGTTTCCGCCATGGCGGGTGTTACCGATCTCATCTTCAAAACCATTGAAGCGGCACGGAACGGCGATGCGGCTGCAACCCAGGCGCACCTACAAAAGTTCGAGAGCGTTCACCGGCAACTGATTGCCAACCTCTTTGAACAGCAGCACCATGCTGCAGCAAATGCTTACGTATCGGAAGTCATCGCGCAGTTACGAAATGCATGTCAGGCGCTTTCCGCATTGCAGTCCGATATTTCTGCGCAGACGGCGGATTCGCTCGTTGCCCTGGGAGAGCGCATCTCCGCCTGGGCGCTGGCCGGTTATCTTCAGCAATTGGAAACTCACGCAGAATTTGTGCGGGCAGAAAACGTGATCGTGACGGACAGCAATTTTGGCAACGCCGCGCCGGATATGGAGGCCACCCGCAAGCAATGCAAACAATCACTGCTTCCGCTGCTTGATCGCGGCATTGTGCCCGTGGTGGCCGGATACAGCGGCGCGGACTCACAAGGCAAGTCCACAACGCTGGGCCGCGGAGGCTCCGATTATTCCGCCACCATCATTGGATCCGCTTTTGGCGCCGATGAAGTCTGGATCTGGACCGATGTGGATGGCGTGCTCACCGCCGATCCGCGCATCTGTCCCGATGCCGCTACGCTGCCCGAAATCAGCTTTGGAGAAGCAATCGAGCTGGCATATTACGGCGCAAAGGTGATTCATCCCAAGGCGGCATATCCCGCGGCGGAAGCAGGCTTCCCTGTCTGGATCAAGAACTCATTCCGTCCTGAAGTTGCCGGAACCAAGATCACGCATGACGCCAAATCAGCCAACTCGCCGGTGAAGTCCGTAACTTCAGTCAAAGACGCCACGCTTATCTCTTTATTCACGCGGCGAGATGTTCATCCGGTTGACCTTTGGGGAAGGCTCTTTCTCCGCCTGGGCCAAGAACAGATTGAAGTTCTGTTTGCGACGCAGTCTTCGCCAGAGCATGCACTGGGGTTGGTCCTGCGCAAGGCCGATGCAGTGCGCGTGCTCCAGTTGATTAATTCCATTTTCCGCATTGAATTGGCACAAGGCGTGCTGCGTCCGGCGGAAGTCAATAATGAAATTGCAGTGGTGGCCGTCCTGGGCGAATCGATGAAAGGCACCTGCGGCATCCTGGGCCGCGTTTTTTCCGCCGTAGCGCGATGTGACGTGAGCGTAATCGCCGTAGCGCAGGGAGCCAGCGAACTCAGCATCTGCTTTGCTGTGTCCACTGCGCGCAGCGCGGAAGTGGTGCGGGCCGTTCACGATGAATTTTGCCAGCCAGCGGGAGCGAATATACCTGTATGCCTGCGCCCCAGCGTTACGGCTGCAACGGGGGCGCAATGAGTACAATCCCGATGAAGCCGCAGGTCGCAGCACACGTGTTGCGCTGTGTCCACTGCGGCAAAGTGCAGGAAACTGCCGATCGAATGTTCCGCTGTGCCCAATGCTCGGAACTGCTGGAGGTGTTTTATCCGGAATGGGCGTCTGCGCCGCCAGGGTTCGCGCT
>JBARNL010000808.1:0-2101 GCA_049802955.1 Candidatus Angelobacter sp. | reverse complement strand
CGATGTATGGACCTCACGTAGCAGCAGGTAAGCTGTGGATTATCAGGAGTTTGTTTTTCATTGGCTTTGGCGCGCAGGCCGAACTCGCGACTCACCGCCAACGATAAGCCATGCTGCTTAATCTTATACAACAAATACTTTTACCTGATATTCAAATCCCGCTGCCACCTTGCGGTTTCAGTTGGAGTCATCCAGGGGCGCGCTGAGTTTCTGTCGACAGGCTGGCCGTGATTACGCCAGCCTTTCTTGCGCCATGAGCCTGTGCGGGCCAGGACGGTGTGTGGCGAATCGGCGGCCAGCACGGAATGTCCCTAAGGTGTAACCCCGTATTTTTTAGAAGCATAGCCGCCACGCTTGATACCTCGGTAACCTTCTACTCTGGAATTTCTGCGGATATCATCCCTGTATGGCAACGCAGGCACGCTTACGGTCGGTCCCGGGTGGCAAGGCTTCAACTGAAAGAGCGGTCTTCAGACGCTGGCAGCGGTACCGGCTCAACCTTCCTATTCGGCTCATTCATACCCATGACGGGACAACAAAAATAATGGCGGGTCGTGGAAACGACATGAGTGAAGGCGGCGTCCTGGTGTTTGCCGGCATGGAGCTCAAGACCGGCGACGAAGTCCTGATTGAATTTACGCCTCCGTTTGCCGCCGGACCGGTTCGCGCCAGAGGAATCGTTCGTCATCGCCGCGGCTATAACTACGGTATTGAATTTGCGCAGGAAACAAAAGAAGACCAGGAGCAGACAGAAAAGTTTCGTGGACTGCTTCGCCTAGCCGCCGGCAACGCCACAGAATAGTTTCGACCTACGAACAGTCCCTTAGCAATTTATTCCTGCGGCTTTTATGCGCCCAGGTCAAACGCTTTCACTTTGCGGACGAACCCACGCCGTCTTTATCCGTTGCGCGGCGCTTGCTCACAACAATTGATTATTTGACAGCACTCATGCCCAAGGTTCACCCCTTCAAGGATGTTTCCTGAAGCTCGAAGTCGATCCTTTAGGCGAGATCTCAGCAAGTGCGGAATCGGCTCCGCTGCTGTCTCGCGAAAGCCTCGTCCTGTGTCTTATCTGGGAATCGACCTCCTTGCGCCCTAAAAATTATTGTACCCATGCGAATAGGGAGTACATCCAAAAGCCTTTGGAGGTTTCATCATGTATGTAGTGACTGGAGCAAGCGGCAACACAGGAAGCGTTGTGGCCAACTCTCTGCTGGATCAAGGCAAAAAGGTCCGTGTGATCGGCAGGAATGCCGAGCATTTGCAGCCTCTCGTCGCCAGGGGCGCCGAATCTCTCATTGCCGACCTTACTGATGTTGAAGCGCTTACCGACGGACTAAAAGGCGCCGAAGGCGTTTATGTAATGATTCCGCCCAATGCTCAAAGCCAGGATTTTCGCGCTGACCAACACGCGATCACTGAAGCGATTGGCAGCGCTCTGGAGAAAGCTGGAGTCAAGCACGCTGTGGCATTGAGCAGCGTGGGCGCGGACAAACCGGATAAGACTGGCCCGGTCGTGGGACTGCATCAATTTGAAAACCGTCTCAACCGCATAACCGGACTGAATGTCCTACATCTGCGTGCAGGTTATTTCATGGAAAACACCCTGGGCCAGGCCGGCGCTATCCAGGCTTTTGGCAAAACAGCAGGCCCGCTCCGTGGCGATCTGAAATTGCCGCTGATCGCTACGCGCGATATCGGAGCTGCCGCGGCGGCGGAACTCCTGAAGCGCGATTTCAGCGGGCATCA
The DNA here is from genome assembly GCA_049802955.1 of Candidatus Angelobacter sp. GTDB lineage: Bacteria > Acidobacteriota > Terriglobia > Terriglobales > Acidobacteriaceae > Angelobacter. The sequence goes on along the minus strand of JBARNL010000808.1, from coordinate 352 downwards.
GACACGCGAGCTGCTGGGACAGCGCGACGTGGACATGAATGAAGCCACGGCCATTATCGGAAAAGCCATCCAGAGACCCGATCTTCAGTATGTGCAGTTGCCCAATGAGCAGATTCTTCCGGTGTTTATCCAGATGGGCATGTCATCTAACATCGCCGAACTGATTTTGGAGATGGCGGGAGCCTTGAATTCAGGCCACATGCATGCGCTTGAACCACGATCAGCCCGAAACACCACACCAACTTCTTTTGAGACTTTCGTAGCAGAGCAGTTTGTGCCGGTCTTTAAGGGACAGTCAAAGGCTGCGTAAGCATTCTATGAAAGCAGCTTGAGATCGGCGCTCGTGGAAGAC
>JBARNL010000807.1:0-5599 GCA_049802955.1 Candidatus Angelobacter sp. | reverse complement strand
GTCCAGCGCAGCCTCAAAGACGTTGATGGTGTCTGAAATCTCATGGCCATAAAGCGCCATCTTGCCTTCCAGCCGCAGCGTGTTCCGCGCACCCAGTCCGCAAGGGACAATGCCGAACTCTTTGCCTGCTTCCGTCACTTCATTCCACACGCGCTCGCTCGTCGGAACATCGGACGGAACATAAATCTCAAACCCATCTTCCGCCGTGTAACCCGTCCGCGCGATCAGCGTATTCATCAGATTGCAAACCGTCCCGTGCTTGAACCAGTAATTCTTGATTTGTGAAAGATCGACGTTGGTCAGCTTTTGCAGCGTGGCTTCCGCCTTGGGGCCCTGAATCGCGATCTGCGTGTAGTAGTCGCCCACGTCATCGGCGTGGCAACGAAACTTACTGACGTTCTTGCGTACCCAGCTATGGTCTTTCTCGCGCGTGCCGGCGTTGATCACCAGCAGATAATCGTTCTGCCCCATCTTGTGGACGATCATGTCATCCACGAACGTCCCCTCCGGATAGAGCAGCGCCGAATAATGCGCCTGGCCTTCCTGGAGTCTGGAAGCGTCATTCATGCTGATCCACTGCACCGCATCCAACGCTTGCGGCCCTCGGATCAGGATGTCTCCCATGTGGGAAACGTCAAACATGCCCACGCCGGTGCGCACCGCCAAATGTTCTTTCACCAGCCCGCCGCTCGCGGGATATTCAACCGGCATGTCCCAGCCCCCAAAATCCACCATCTTGGCGCCGAGCCGGCGGTGCATCGCGTTAAGCGCAGTCTTCCTGAGTGTCTGGCCTTCTGCGGTAGAGGACAAAATCTTTTCCCTTTCAACCTTTGGATACAGGTGACAGAGTCCGCCAAAGAGGACAGGCGAACCCTCAAGGTTAACATCCGAGTTTTGCAGGGTCAATGAAGGGTGTCAATGTGTGTCAAAGCTCGTTAGAAATGTCCCCTTGCTTAACTCATTAGAAGTGTCCCCAACAACACGCCGTCATCCCGAATGGCGTGAGCGAGCCCGCGCTTTTACCAGCGGGCGAGTAGCCGTGAGGGACCTTGCGCTTATCTTGCCGATCCTCCACTTCCTCAGCAATGCTTTACCGCAAGGCCATCGACCATCGGCCCATTGCCGGAAGCGCCAAATCGCGATAATCTGCCGCCATGGCCAAAGAATTCATGTGCATGATCTGCGATCAGCCTGAAAGAAGCTGCTCCTGTGACAAGTACTGCGCCTTGTGCCAGAGCCTTTATGAAGTCCGCCTGTGCGAAGACGGCATTTATTATTGCCGTCCCTGCCGCGAGGCTTGTGACCTGCAAGCCCAGGTCGGCGGCAAGAACTCCAGTTGGTAATCCGCTGCCCATTTGATAATTGTGTAATTTGGTAATTTGGTAATTTGGTAACTGAGCAGCCGCTGGCCCCCATGCCGATTAAATTACCCACTTACCAGATTACTCAATTACCAAATCCCTCTGCGCCTCCGCGTCTCCGCGGTGAAATTCCGCAGTATTACAGAGCTCTTCTCGCCCGCTATGGCCCGCAGAACTGGTGGCCTGCGCGCTCTCGCTTTGAAGTTATCGTTGGCGCGTATCTCACGCAGAACACTAACTGGAGCAACGTCGAAAAAGCGTTGCATAATCTGCGCCGCGCCCGTCGGCTCAGCGTCAGCGCCCTGCGCGCAACGCCACTCAATGAGCTGGAAACATTGGTGCGTCCTTCCGGTTACTTCCGCCAGAAGGCGCGCAATCTCAAAATATTCATCGCTTTTCTCGACAAGCGATATTCCGGCTCGCTCACACGGATGTTCGCGCAGTCTACTGCCAAACTTCGCGCAGAGCTGCTGGAACTTAACGGCGTTGGCCCTGAAACCGCCGACTCCATTCTGCTTTATGCCGGCAATCATCCTGTCTTCGTCGTGGACGCCTATACCCGCCGCGTGCTGCTGCGCCATGGCATCATCAGCCAGAAAACCGGCTACGAAGAGATTCGCGCCATGATCGAATACGCCATCAGCAGCTCTGAAGCTGAGTCTCTGGTCATAAAAAATGCCGGCTCTGATCCGCGCCATCCCGTTTCGCGCATGAGCAGCTCAGCTCGCGGCGCGCTGGCACAGCATTACAACGAGCTGCATGCTTTGATTGTCAGAGTTGGCAATCATTACTGCCGCGCAAAGCCAATCTGCGAAGGTTGCCCTTTACAAACGTTTTTAAAAACTTCTAATGGTGCAACGACCCATGGTGCACCTGAATCTTACTAGCAGGCAAACGAAACGCCTTAATGAAAATCGTCTTGGGGGTACAAACATGCTTTTGCTCATCGGTATCGTTCTGTTCGTGCTGTGGATTCTCGGGTTCACCGCTTTCCACGTGGCCAGCGGCCTGATTCACCTGCTTCTGGTCTTTGCCGTGATTTCGATCATCTGGCATCTGGTGGCTGGAAGACGCGCAACGGTCTGACATCGCGCTGAATTGACTGTCTGGCCCGGTACGTTCGGGCCAGTTTGTTTTTGGGAAAGAAAGAGTGCTACCATGCGCGCGCAACCGTCGATGGAGAAAGGGCGCTACGCTGGCCACATCTCCAGGGCTGTCTTGCTCAATATCTGTTCTTTCACTGAATCAGGCAGCGTGAGTGCGTGAAATTGGTCCAGATTTTGTTTGATGTCGGGAATACCCGGACTAGGCCAGTCCGTGCCAAACAGCGTCTTGTGCGCGATCTCTTCCAATCGGGGAAAATACTTCAACAAAATCTTCGGCGGAATTCCGCTGATGTCCAGATGCACATTCTTGTGCCGCCTGAGTAGAAAGAATGCAGTCTGCATCCAGATCGGTCTTCCGCCATGCGCCATCAGAATTTTCAGCTTGGGAAAATCCACCGCCACGTCGTCCAGGTAGATCGGGTCGCCGAACTTATTCCGCGCCGCCGGAAATATCGATGTCCCGGTATGGATCATCACCGGGATTCCGTTCGCCTCCGCCGCTCGATAGACGATCTCCAGCTCCTTCACGCCATTCAAGTAATCATTGGCATACAGCATCTGGTGCGGTGGATGAATCTTGATCAGCCGTATGCCGAGCCGTACCAGGTTGTCCATCTCCGCTTGCACGTTCAGCGTGTGCCGCGGATGCACGCTGCCGCATGAGAGCAGGCGTTTCGGGTCTTCCTTACAATAATTTGCCACCCACGGATTCACCTCGTGCGTGAAGCCCATCGTCTCCGGCGCAACATAATTGATGAGCACCGCGCGCTCTATGCCAATTGAATCCATATACTTCAGCAGCGCCTTGGGTGACCGGCAGTACTCCAGGATGTCCTCATAATGCCCGCGCGCCTTTTTCATCACTTCAAGCGGCCCAGCCTTGAACATTTCGACAGGTTGTATGTGGATGTGGCAGTCAGTGATTTGCATTTTCATTTTTCTGAAATCCCGAACCCGCCGGTCTTGCGGGTGAGGGATCCCTACCGCAACATTTCTCTCAAAGCATCACGACAACTTGTTTGTGCTCAGACAAAATTGTCCGGACTCGATCAAAAATCCTCGCCGCCATAGAGTTCCCTCGCTACGCTCGGGATGAAACACAAGCCAGTACCGCGCGCTTCGCGTACACCTTCACAATTTCCCGCCGATACTCCGGCGTAAGCCCTGAGGTCGTCAGCGGCTTGGCCATTTTGGCCGCCAGTTCCCCGACAAGGACCGCGACGTGCTCATCAATCTGCTTGCCAACCAGCGCGTTCTCAGCACCCTTCACCAGCAGCGGCGCGGGATTGACGGCCGTAATCGCCACCCGGGCATTCTCCACCGGCCCGCCATTTTTTTTAAGAGCCACGGCCACGCCTGCCAGCGGATAATCAATCGATCCGCGAATGCGCAGCTTCATGTAGCTTCCCTTCCAGCCGGCAGATTCCTCCGGCAGAAAGACTCGGGTCAGCATTTCATTGCGCTCCAGCTTCATGCGCGCATCGCCCACGTTGGTATAGAAATCTTTCAGCGCTACGCGCCGCAGCCCCGCCGGTCCGGCAATCTCCACTTCCGCGCCCAGGCACAGCAGCGCTGGAGGCGTGTCGCCAGAAAACGCCGCCCAGCAGAACTTGCCGCCCGGGGCGACGTGGCACAGATCGCCATCTTTCTTGATGCAAAACCCGCATGAGCGCCGCCACTGCAATGACTGGTTGTACCAGACGCAGCGCGTATCCAGGCAGATGTTGCCGCCCAGCGTTCCCATATTGCGCAAAATGGGCGACGCCACCGTCTTCGCCGCCTCATGCAGCACGCGGTAGCTGCGCCGCATGTATTCGGAATCTTCAATCGCGGAAAGCGGCGTCAGCGCGCCAATGTCCACGCCCGCTCCCGGACGCACATGGATTCCCTGTATCTCTTCAATTCCACGGATATCCATCACAAATCCCGGCGTAAACAGCTTCTGCTTCATCGACGGCAACAGGTCTGTGCCGCCAGCCAGGATAGCCAGTTCATTACCGTACCGCGCCAGATAATCGACAGCCTGCCGCAATGACCGCGGACGAAGAAATTTGAATGAAGGTAAGGTCATGTTTTCCGAAGTCCCGAAGCGGAGCGAGGGATCCCTATTCCCTTCGATGTCCTATTGGTTCTCAATTGTCCTCCGGTTGCCGTGCTTCCAAATTCGGCTGATCCAAATCCTAAAGTTTCTCGTGGCAATAGTGATCCCTTGCTCCGCGCGGGATTTCAGAACTCCGTGTCTCCGTGCCTCCGTGGCAGATGTTGTTCATTGCTCGTGTTGAGAACTCCGCCTCGATGGATCATCCGCATGCCGCTGCGGCCCTTTGCCTTTGAACCACAATGACCCGCCGTGCTCGCGAAAAGCGGTCGGAGCCACAGGATCCGACCCGCGCGTGATTTCCAGCGCTTTCTTCTCGGAGTGCTTCGCTTTCAGCGCAGCCAGCACGCGCTCGGGCGTAAATGGCGCTTCGCGCAGCCGCACGCCCACCGCGTCATAAATTGCGTTCGCAATGGCTGGGATCGTCGCGGCCAAAGAACCTTCGCTTGCTTCCTTCGCCCCAAACGGCCCTTCCGGATCCACAGACTCCACGATGATGCATTCCACTTCCGGCGATTCCGTGGCCGAAGGCGATTTGTACTCCAGCATCCCTGGATTCATCAGCAGGCCGTCTTTCCATACCATCTCTTCTTGCATCGCCTGGCCCAGCCCCATCCATACGGAACCAATCACCTGACCTTCCACAGACACCGGATTCAGCGCGCGCCCGCAGTCATGTGCCGCCCAGACTTTATGGACTTTCACCTCGCCGGTCTCTTCGTCCACGCTCACCTCCGCCACCTGCGCCGAATACGAATATGCCGGTGACGGGCCCACGCCTGCCCCTTTGAAAGCTCCGCCGCGCGCGTCTTTGGGCGGAGCGTAAGATCCCGTGCCCGTGAGCGCTCCCGTGAAGTCGATGGCCGAAACCACGGCTTCTTCAAAACTCATGCTGTCCTTGGGGCCTTCCTCTTTGCGCTTTTGCTGCAATGATCCGCGCAGCGTCTGCCCTTCCACTCGTCCGCTTACTTCTTTCACGTTGCCACGCGGCGTATCGATTTTTTCCAGTATCTGTTCCGCATGCGCGCCGTTGC
>JBARNL010000806.1:0-3592 GCA_049802955.1 Candidatus Angelobacter sp. | reverse complement strand
GCTCCGCCTTATTCGTATATAGCCCATTCTCTTCCAGCGTCACACCAATTCTCTTACCTTGTCGGCAATCTGCGTGGCGACTATTTTTTTAGTATTGGGCTCGCCCCGCACTAATGACTCAGTGAATTTTGCTGCCTGCTCAAAGGTAACTTTCGCCGGCATGGGAGCTTCAAAGGGATCTACCACGGCCTCAATGATTACAGGACCGGCGGTGTTGGCGCTCAGCGCGCGGTCCAGAATTGCGCCGCAGTCTTTAGGATCCTCAATGCGAAATCCGGTAGCGCCGCAAGCCTCGGCGAATTTCACGAAATCAATGGGCGCAAGATCCACGCCGAATTCCGGATTGCCAAGAAAGACCATCTGTTCCCATTTAATCTGGCCCAGCGTATTGTTCTTGATAACTACAACGATGATAGGAAGCTTGTATTTCACGGCAGTCACAAGTTCCGCCATGAGCATGCTGAACCCGCCATCGCCCACAAACCCAACGCATTGGCGGCCCGGGTGAGCGATCTGCGCGGATATCGTGTAAGGCAGCCCACATGCCATGGTGGCCAGAGTGCCGGAACAGGAGTACATCTGGCCGCGTTTGGCCAGAATGTGGCGTGCCCACCAGGTGGTAATGGTGCCGCTGTCTGAACTTACAATCGCATCGCTGCGCAGTCGGTCTCCTAACTGCTGGGCAATCACCTGCGGCTTCATCGGCTTTTCCATATTGGAAGAGCGCTTGCGCATCAGCTCCCACCAATCTTTCATTCCCTTCTGTGCTGTCTCCAGAAAGCTGCGATCTTCATTGCGATTGACCAGGGGCAGCAGCTTTTCCAGTGTGCGACCGCTGTCTCCCACCAAGCCGACTTCAACGTCATAGCGCAACCCAATACGTACAGGATCAAGATCTATCTGCACTGCTTTGGCTTTGCCGGGTTTTGGCATGAACTCGATATAAGGAAACGATGAGCCGACAATCAACAGCGTGTCGCAATTTTCCAGCGCTTCCTGCGAAGGTTTGGTGCCAAGGAGTCCAATGCCGCCGGTCGTGTATGGACTCTCATCGGGAACAGCCGCTTTGCCAAGCAGAGCTTTCACCACAGGCGCGCCGAGTTTCTCCGCGATTTGCTCCAGCACGTCAGTAGCATGCAGTGCGCCTTGCCCGGCGAGGATCGCAATTTTTTTTCCCGCATTCAGGACATCCGCGGCGCGGCGCAGATCGGACTCATGGGGAAAGTGCCCACTATCAGCATGAACAAGTGACACATGGCCTTTGATATTGCGCTTGGAAGCGGTTTTCCGCTCGGCTTTCATGTCCTGAATGTCAGTAGGAAACGCTATGTGAGCGACTTTGCGATAAACGGTGGCAGTGCGGCAAGCGAGTTCCGTCACGTTTTCAACATGGGTGGGACCCATTACGCGCGTGTTGTAAGCAGCCACGTCCATGAAGAGACGGTCCAGAGCTACATCCTGCTGGGTAAAAGTGTCACTCAGGTCATGAAATGGCAGCCCGGTGATGGCCAATACAGGTTGCCCATCGAGCTTGGCGTCATAAAGTCCATTGAGCAGGTGAATGCCTCCAGGACCTGAGGTGGCAAGACACACACCTAACTTTCCCGTAAATTTGGCGTGAGCGCAGGCCATAAATGCGGCAGCTTCTTCATGCCTGACCTGCACAAAACGAATTTCTTCCTGGTGCGTGCGCAACGATTCCATAATGCCGTTAATCCCATCACCTGGCAGACCAAAAACGACATCAACTCCCCAATCAATTAATCCTTCAATCAACACATCAGCAGCAGTCTTGGCCATCGCGAATCTCTCCTTCATCTGGACTATGAAGATTAGGATGCCAGGCAACATCGCACTGTTTTCGCGATCAGTTAAGAAGAAAAATCAACAGCAAGGGCCTTTATGCGATTGTTCAGTGGGTAAACTGGTTTCTGTGTGCGTGACGAGCGCGCATAAAGTACAATAGAGAAAAGGGCGGGCTGCTTGGCTCTCCTCTCAAAAAATCTAAAGTAACAGGAGTGCTCAATGGCTGGAAGCTCTCGAACCACCTTTGCAAAGCGACAAAAAGAGCGGCAGCGGCAGGAGAAACAGGCTGAAAAAGCCCAACGCAAGCTGCAACGCAAGACACAAGACCCGGAGACCGATCCCAATGCTCCCGAGAAGCCCAAGGACCTGACCGTTACCTATAACGAAGAAGGCATCCCAGAAGGATTCGGCTTTCACGATTTTTAAACGCTTTGGGGCGGGACTCCGCCCGAAGGTGTAGTATTAAGAGGCATTTAGTTGTCCTCGACTCAGATAGACACATTTCCCGCATTCGTCCCTGCCTATTTCTGCTGAGAACAGCACCACCCTGAGCACCACGACAAAGGAGTCGCAAGTGAAAAAGATTTACGTCGGCAATTTCTCATTCCACATGACAGAACCGGAACTACGGGCGCTGTTTGAGCCTTTTGGAGCCATTGACAGCGCATCGGTTGCAACCGACCGTGACACCGGCCGGTCCCGCGGGTTTGGTTTTGTACAGATGCCGAATGACGATGAAGCAGAAAAAGCCATGGCAGCGTTGAACGGCAAAGACTCCGGCGGACGGGCGCTTACAGTGAATGAAGCAAGACCGCAAGCTCCGCGCAGCGGATTCGGCGGCGGTGGCGGCGGGCGTGGCAACGATCGTGGCGGCAATGATCGCGGACCGCGTCAGCGTCGTGAACCGCGTTGGTAAGACCCAGCGTAGCAAGACGTATGAGGGGTTCAGCGGAAGTTGTCCCCAATGAGACACCTATGGAAACCGTTGTCTGCGGCAAATGCGGACAACGGTATGCCATCCACACTGAACCTTTGTCGCAAAACGCGGAGCTCTCGCGAAAGCAGGCGTCTTTTGTGGCCGATAAGCTCGTCTGGGACCACATTCAGGAACGGAAGCACCAGGGAACAATCGAACTGCCGAGCCTTTGAAGATTGAAGTTTGATTTGGCCGGAATTTGTGTAAAACTTTGGGATTCATGGGACCGGCTGGCCCTTCAATTTTTCAGCCCAGGATTTGGATAATGGCTGTTGAGAATAATGGGGCGGCGGCAGTTGCCAGAGCAGAAGGACACAACGCGGTTTTTACCGTGTTGCGCCAGTTGCTCAAGCCCTATGAGAGCGAATTGGCCATCCGTACAGACAAACCAGGAAACTGTTATCTGGAAACTCGTTCCTCCAGCATGAACGGCCGGCGCATGTTCTTTGCCGGCGCTAAAATCAAGAAAAATTACGTCAGCTTCTATCTTCCCGCCTTATACATGTTCCCCGATCTCTCAGACCGGATTTCCCCTTCCCTGAAGAAAACAATGCAGGGACAGGCTTGCTTTAACTTCACCTCATCCAACCCGGACTGGTTTGAGGAACTGGCTAGACTAACCCAGGCCGGATATCAAAAGCTGAAGAGCGAGATGCTGCTGTGACGCCCCAAGCGCCTGAAAGCAAAGTAGTAAACCTTAGTAATACGCATCCCATCAACTGCACCAAAATTGTGCTATACTGATCTTGCTTTAGATCCGCGGTTGCAGGGCTCCTTAAGATCGAGATCTGATCCAGGACTCCCATACTG
>JBARNL010000805.1:0-4732 GCA_049802955.1 Candidatus Angelobacter sp. | reverse complement strand
ATCTTGTATTTTGCTGCCAGTAAATTCTCTTTGGCTTCCGCGCGCGAACCCGATCCGCGAATAATCTTGATCACCGCGTCCATGTTGTCGAGCGCGATTTTGTAGCCTTCTAAGATGTGCTCGCGCTCGCGGGCCTTTTCCAGCAAATAAACCGTGCGCCGGCGCACCACGTCCACGCGGTGATCAATAAAGTGCTGGATCGCCTGCACCAGCCCCATTTCTTTCGGCTGGCCGTTTACCACCGCCAGGAAGATCATGCTGAAGCTTTCCTGCATCTGCGTGTGCTTGAAAAGCTGGTTCAGGATGATTTGCGCTTCTGCGCCGCGCTTCAGTTCAACGACGATACGCATGCCGTCGCGGCCTGATTCATCGCGTACATCAGAAATATCGTCAATGACTTTGTCATTCACAAGTTGCGCAATGCGTTCCACGATCTTAGCTTTATTCACTTGGTAGGGAATTTCCCGGACGATAATTGCTTTGCGGCCCTGATTCAGGTCTTCAATCGCAGCTTTGGCGCGCATTATAAACTTGCCGCGGCCATGCGTATAAGCAGCTTCAATCCCGCTGCGGCCATAAATATAAGCGCCAGTGGGAAAGTCGGGACCCTTTACGATTTTCAGGATTTCTTTGAGCGGCGTGGCCGGAGCGTTCACCAAAAGAATCGCGGCTTCCACAATTTCCGTGAGGTTGTGCGGCGGAATGTTTGTCGCCATGCCAACAGCGATCCCGTTTGATCCATTCACCAGCAGATTTGGAATTCGCGTCGGCAGCACGGTCGGCTCGACGGTTGATTCGTCATAGTTCGGTACGAAGTCGACGGTTTCTTTGTCAATATCTTCCATCAGCGAGCCGGCGATGCGTTGCAGGCGGCACTCGGTATATCGCATCGCCGCTGGCGGATCGTTGTCCACGGATCCAAAATTTCCCTGGCCATCGATCAGCGGATAACGCAGCGAGAAATCCTGCGCCATGCGCACCAGCGTGTCATAAATTGCTGAGTCGCCGTGCGGATGATAGAGACCCATGGCCTGTCCCACTACCTTGGCGCACTTGGTGTACTTCTTGTTGTACTGCAGGCCCATCTCCTGCATGGTGTAGAGCACGCGCCGGTGTACCGGCTTGAGTCCATCGCGCACGTCAGGCAGCGCGCGGCCAATGATGACTGACATCGAGTAGTCGAGATACGAGCGCCGCATCTCATCTTCAATATTGATGGGCTGTATGTTTCCCCCCGTACCACCGGGGCCATCGCCGCCGGGAGGAGGCGTCAACGGTAGCTGCGGATTTTGTTCATCTGCCATGGTTTTCTCTCATTCAGGACGGGCGAATTCTGCACACACTGCAAGCAATCCCGCACACCCCGCGATTACGCCGAAATGTGCGCTAAATAGCTGCATTTACAGGAAGTTATACGTTAGAGGAGTACAGGAAATTATAGCATAGAAACAGGCTGTGTGGAACTTGCGGAAAGCCTTTGCGGGCAGGCGTAATCGCCCAATAAGGCAAATTGGTAATTGGGTAATTTTGTAAAATCAGAGGATCTCTCAAAATAAGGCACCCGCGTTTGACCGTCTCTCCCTTGCTGATTAGAATTTGGCCCTCATCATGGAGGTAGTCATGCCCATCTCTTCCGCTCCCTCGCTCCGGTCCATTTTGTTTTCTTCTGCAAAAATATTCGTCGCTGCCTGCCTGGTGTTCGCAGCCGGCGCAGTTTCAGCCCAGCCGATTCCGCCACCGGGATTGGTAATTGGGTCCGGCAATACCGCCACTGCGGACCCGCCCATTGCGCGACCAGACACCACGCCGTGCGTGGTCACGCTCTTCAACAATTTTGCTTTTGCGGATTTTTCTCCTAAGCCATTTTCCTTTACTCCCGCGTGTCCCGGACCATGGGCCAAAGTTGTGCTCAACGCGGATTTTTCCATTCAGGCGGGCAGGCAATTTGATCGCACCGCGGAAATCTGGATTGGCGGCGTGAATGTTTATTTTGGAACCACTTCAGAGCCTTCAGCAAAGGTGGCCCGTTCCTGGCACATTGAGCGCGATCTCACCGATTATTCCGCGCTTTTCAACGCCACGCAGAATGGCCGCGTTGATCTGGGAAATCTGGTGAACTCCACTTTCACCAGCACTCTGTTTGGGACGGCCACAATTCAGTTCTATCCGTTGGCCCGTCATCAAGACGCTCCGCGCACCGCCGACCTGGTTTTACCGCTCGCGTCCGATCCCACCGGCGGAACTGCGTTCCTCTCAAATTCAACCAGCACGCTGGAAAAAACTTTTACACTTCCTGCTAACGTCGAACGCGCCTTTATCGATGTAGTGGCTGAAAGCCAGGCAGGAGACGAATTCTGGTACACCTGCGTGCCGAATGACGTCGCTAATGAATTGCAAAGTTGCGGCGGCGGCGCATTTCGTGAGAGCCAGGTCATGATTGATGGCGTTCCTGCTGGCGTTGCGCCCGTCTATCCGTGGATCTATACCGGCGGAATCGATCCGCTGCTATGGCGTCCCATCCCTGGAGTTCAGACGCTGAATTTTGCACCTTATCGCGTTGACCTTACGCCCTTCGCCGGCGTGCTCAGCAACGGCCAGCCGCACCAGGTCGCGGTCAGCGTGTTCGGCGCGAACAATGGATTTTCCACCACGGCCACTCTGCTGGTATTCCAGGACCACGGATCAAATCAGGTTACCGGCGAAGTAACGCGCAACACCATTGGCGTTCCCAATCCAAACGTGGTTGAAAATCTCACCACCGCGCCTGATGGAACTATTACCGGCTCGGTCACCGTTGGTTCGTCGCGCATCTTCCGCGTAGAAGGCTTTGTCCAAACCTCGCACGGGCGCATTGAAACCAATGTCCAGCAAAGCATTCAATTCTCCAGCCGGCAGGATTTCAACATCACCAACACAGTATTTGTGCAAAACATTAAGCAGCGAACCACTATAACTTCTGAAACGCAGACCAACGGCCACAGAGGAGGAAATGCATCCCAGAGTTTTGACTGGCCGCTGGACCTCGGTTTCACTTTCTCCGTGAATCCAGATGGCACGGGCCAGCAAACCACAACGATCCGTCAGCAATTCCAGAGCGCGGCGGTACAGCATGGCGATGATGGACGCGATTCGTTCAGCGTAGTGTCTAACACCGTCACGCCCAGTGACACGCTGCTGTTTGATTCCAACTTCAACATCACCGGCAGCACGGGCCAGCAGAGCGCGCAGGACTTTTTCTCCAATGATTCTGTGAGCGGATGCTTCAGCCGCCAGATCACCGCTTCCGCTGGATTGCTCACGTCAATCACAGATGGCGCTCTGTGTAATAAGAGCAACAAATAGCCGGGATCAGGGCGCGGGCATCGGCTCGCGCCCTTTGCTCAATCTTGCACTTGTTTTGCGGACGAGGAATGAACCGCGTATGATTTCTTCAAGAGAGAACGACTGAAGGATCATTATGACGGCTGTATCCGGCAGTTCGGCCATTGTCGACGTAAGTAAATACGATCTGCAACAGGCTTCATGGCATTGTGACCAGTTGGAGCGCGGCAAGGTGCTGTTCTTCAGCCATGTGCCGTTTGACTTTCCTGATGCTGATCGTGAATTCCTTCTCTCGCAAAAACAGACCGGATCGCGCTTTCATAAGAATATTTCTTATCGACCCACTAAGGGTTTGCTGAAGGGCGTGGATGAAAACTCGCCTGATCGCGAGCGCATGATCACCATCATGCGGGGTTTTTCCGCATCAGTGGCGAAATTTATCTCGCGGTTTCTGGCGCCGTATGCGGGCAAGATGAAGCTGGATTTTGCCAGCTTCCGTCCACTGGAAGAGCAAGGCCGCGATCTCTCACTGCATAAGCGTAATGACCTGCTGCATGTTGATGCGTTCCCCTCGCGGCCCACGCACGGCGCGCGCATCTTGCGCGTGTTCGCCAACATTAATCCGTCTCTAGGACGCGTATGGAATGTGGGTGAGCCGTTCCATGACTTTCTGCCGAAACTGATGCGGAGACAGCGAATTGGCCCATCCACCAGCGGGCTGGGACGCACGCTGGCGCACATGGCCAGCAAGATTGGCCTGCCGGTTCCTGATCGCTCGCCTTATGACGAGTTCATGCTTTACCTGCATGACTGGCTCAAGGAAAATTCCGACTTCCAGAGGAACTCGCCGAAACAGGAGTTGGTTTTTCCGCCGGGCAGTTCTTGGATGGTCTTTACCGACGGCGTTCCTCACGCAGCAATGTCCGGGCAGTACGCGCTGGAACAGACTTTTATCATTCCCAGGGAGGCCCTGGTCACGCCGCAGGTTGCGCCGTGCCAAGTCCTGGAAGATGGAAATTACGTGCCTCGCGCCCGCGCAAGCTAGGAGCTGTGGTGGCGGGCCGCTTTGCTCAGGTTCATCCGCAGATTAAAGCCGAAGCTGTTCAAGTTGAAGGTGGCGCTTCGGGTAAAACCAACCTGCACGCGCCACAACGGCGTGGGGTCAAAAGCCACCCAGCTGTTGAAGCCGTTTTCGCGCGTCAGGCCGGAACCGCTACTCACAGCCGACTGATCAAAGCTGTTCTTGCCCTTGCCTGACCCGCTCTGGCCTTTGCCCACGATCTTGCTGAAGATCTTCTGGTTGCCGAAAGGAACAATTTCGTAACCGGAGCCGCCGATGGAAAAATGCTTGACCAGTTCGACTTCTCCGCCTTCTTCAAGGTGCGTCAGCAGACCCAGAGATGTGAACGGC
>JBARNL010000804.1:0-2019 GCA_049802955.1 Candidatus Angelobacter sp. | reverse complement strand
AAGGAGTGTGCGGGGATCTTGGGTGCGCACCTCTTCATGGTGCGGTGCCGCCTGCCACCTGTTCTACACACTATGAGTGTGATATCGGGATCACTGTTCCGAAAAATCGAAAAACTCGCGTGTCGCTATTGGCAGTGTAAAGGTATAGAACCGAAAAGAGTTGTCGACCAGTTCCGCAATTTTGGCCACCCAAACGCAGATTAGGCCACATCATTTCACTTGCGCACTTTCAAATCTCTGGGTTAAGGTCAAAGAAAGTTCAGGTTTTCCCCCGAGTCTTTGCTCCCAAGGTAGAAGTCTTCCCCCAAGGCCTTTCTCCGCATAAAGCAAGACAAGTTCGCCCGCTCAGGCAAGGGAAATACTAGCGGCAAGTTCCTTGTGCACTATTGAGAATGGCGTCACGCTGCTGATCCGAGTTGCGCGCGCATAGGCATAGGTGTGCCTCGTCGCGGACCTCATTTTCTAAGTGTGCGAAGGAACTATGTAACGTTTGGGTCCGCGAATGCAGTGAATGTATGAGGCAATTTTAACAGTATCCCCTGGAATGGCCCTGGTGACAGATACTGCAAACCCATCCGGGATCGGGGAAAGCTTGCCTGCATTTGTCCGTCGGATAAGCGATTGGATTGTTAGTGTCTTTTATTTAACAGATTTTTCGATAATGGAGAGCGCCCTCTTATGAAACTTAGCCTTCGGTCGATCCTGAAATCCATCTTTGTTCTCGTTACGCTGACGAGCCTAAATTGTTGGTCGCAGATTGCCAGCGTCACGGCCGATGTGGCCCCACCAAGTCCTGGCACGGCAGACAACATCTACGGATTGAACGAGACCGTTACTCCTGGTGGTGGCGCGCTCAACATCAATATTCCATTGGATTTGCCGTCGGGGCGCGGGGTTACTGTTCCGTTTTCATTTACCTACAACTCGAATCAGGCTCATGTGCTTGTGGGGCCGTTCACGGCGGCTAATGGCATGCAAGGCGACAACCAATACGTACTTGGTCAAGGGGGCTGGGCATACCGATTTCCGGTGCTCCAGGCTCACGAGCATGTGGTCAGGGTTTTGGCAACACCGAACAGCCAGGAGCCACAGTATTACAACTGTTACTACTACACCGACTACCAAGCTACGGACATGGCTGGCACGCCCCACATGCTGAACTTGTCGGTGGCCCCCCAAAATCCCCAAGGTTATTGTGCTCCTTTTAGGAATGTACTAACCGGCGGCGACTACACGGTGCAGGCAACAGCGGGTGATCCTGGCAGCGGATTTAATCTGAATCGGTTCACCGGGGTCACAGTCGCGGATCGTGACGGTACAGTCTATTCCTTCAATGCGAATCCTCTGCATAGTTTCGGAAACGTAACTTCTCCATCGTATTCAGAACTGCCAGATCGCATTCTTGACCGGAATGGTAATCAAGCGATTATCACGGACAATGGGAATGGTGCTTTTTCAGTCGTCGATAGCGCGGGACGACCGGCGTTTTCCACATCGGGATTTGGTAATGCAACCAGTGGCGACACGATCAACGTCGGTGGTGGCCCCAGCCCAATGCAGTTCAAAGTCAATTGGACAACGGCAACAGCCAATACCCCGTTCCAGTCTCTCGTAACTATTGACGCTCCATACACCGGGTCCGTTGGCTGTGGCAGCGCTTCATCGTGGAATGTGACGGTCCCGGCAATCAAATCCATCGTATTGCCGAATGGAAAATCTTATCAGTTTACCTACGATCCGGTTTCAGGCTTACTCCAACAGATTACATATCCAAACGGCGCGACCGTAACGTACACGTGGGGCTACAGCAATGGTTATGCCAACGCATTGGACTTTTATCCGCCGACAAGTTGGGGCTCTCATCCGTCCGTGCCGCCGAACCAGCCGGGGCCGTGTCACGAGATGTACCAGACGCAGGTGATTACGAAGCGAGTCGTGAGCTTTGATGGCCACACGCCTGCGCTTGAACAAGACTTCCAATATTTTACGACTTGGAGTCAGCAAACCTCGACCTATGCC
>JBARNL010000803.1:0-21012 GCA_049802955.1 Candidatus Angelobacter sp. | reverse complement strand
GGGCGGCACCATGCTGAGGATCGGCTTCACAAAGCGGCACATGGCCTGCATCGCCTTGCCAAATTCTTCGTAAGCCTCGGCGTCGACTTTGGAGTGGCGTGCAATCTCACGCCGTGATTTGCCGTGGTCATTCACGCGCCAGAGATAATCGCCATTCGGCATCGGCGTGAACGTACCATCGAGTGGCAGGATCTCCAGTCCATGGCGCGGCAGGTCGAGGTCACGAATGATTTCCGGCCGCAGAAGCGATACGACATAAGAACAAACAGAGAACTTGAAGCCTGGGAAAATCTCTTCTGTGACGGCTGCCCCGCCCAACACATGGCGGCGCTCCAGCACCAACACTTTCTTGCCGGCGCGGGACAGATAAGCGGCGTTGGTCAGGCCGTTGTGGCCTCCGCCGATCACAATTACGTCGTATTTTTTCGAGCCGTTGGATACAGAAGCCATATTTAAGAGGGAGACGTTTGTCAATGAGAACTGGACACGAAACAAGAGAAGTGACTTCTCATTTTAATGGAGTGCGTGGGATTTGTCTCTGATGCAGGACCGATGCGATACCTTGGTTGCCCACGCCGACGCACATCTTACAGGGCGAGGACAAGGCGCAGCCCTGTCTCAACCTCTGCGAGCGGACGTCCCGAAAGCTTGCCGACTAATTCAGTGAGAAACAATCTGTCGAGTGTGAGAAGCTGGGACACATTTACCACGGAGTCCCGTGGCAATCCTGTGACGAGTGCGGGAAGCAGTACGTTGCCTGGAGCGTCCACCAGCCGCAAATTGCTGGTGATAACAGCCACAATGATTGTCCGAATCCCACTGCGATTGAAGGAATCTGCCTGAATGATAAGCACAGGTCGGCGGAAACTGGGTTCCGAACCACAGGGTTCCGGAAGGTCAGCCCACCAAATCTCGCCGCGGGTCACGGTGCTTACCAGTTATCCTTTTCAAGAGAGCGGATTTGTGCGGATTGCAATGCTGGATCCAGATCCGATGGTTGTTTCGAGTAGACTTTATTAAGCCTCTCTGTGATTTTGCTGCTCCGGCGTTGCTCAAGGAACTCCGCAATGGCATTTGCATACAACTGGCTGCGCGACATCTTCAGCTTGCGGGCCGCAGCTTCCGCGCGGCGGAAGAGATCGTCGGGAAGCGAAATAGCTGTCTTCATTCATCGAGTATAACAGAAGTTATACCGGAGCGAAACGCACCTCCTTGCGGATCCCCCAGTCTGCATAGCCTTCGAAAAACCATTTCCGAGCACACGCCCGACGGCATCGAGAGGCAAGTTTATAATTCATCCGTCAGACTACTTTACTGCTGAGGTCTTCCTTTGCCCGTTGGTACCGCATTTCATGACCGCACCTTCGCCCTTTGCCAGAGCCTGAATTATCGCGAGTGGTCGGGCTTTTACACGGTGAGCAGCTATGAGGTGCACCATGAGCATGAGTACAACGCCATCCGCAACGCCGCTGCGCTGATCGATATCACGCCGCTGTACAAGTACATCGTGGAAGGCAAAGACGCCACCAAGCTGGTGAACCGCGTGGTCACCCGCGACATCAACAAGGTGAAGCCGGGCCAGGTGATTTATTGCTGCTGGTGTGACGAGCAGGGAAAAGTTATTGACGACGGAACGATTACTCGACTGGCAGAAAACAAATATCGCTGGACCGCCGCTGATCCCAGCCTGCGCTGGTTCCGGCAGAACGGGCTGAACATGGATGTCCAGATTGAAGACGTCTCAGAAAAAGTTGCCGCGCTGGCTCTGCAAGGCCCGACTTCCGGCAAGCTGCTCAAAAGTGTTGCCGAAGCCGACATTTCCCAGACAGGCATTTCCCATACAGATATTGCCAACCTGAAATATTTCCGCATGACCAGCGGCAAGATCGCGGGGGTGCCGGTGGACATTTCGCGCACGGGATACACCGGTGATCTGGGTTATGAAATTTGGGTGCCGATCAATGACAGCCGCGATGCCGTCAAAGTCTGGGACGCGCTTATGGATAGAGGCAAGCGCTTTGATATTCATCCGGCGGGCATGCTGGCGCTCGACGTTGCGCGTATTGAAGCGGGCCTGTTGCTGATTGAGGTGGACTATATCAGCAGCAAGAAGGCATTAATCCCAGAGCAGAAGTATTCCCCGTATGAACTCGGCTTTGGCAAGATGGTGCATCTGGATAAAGAAAACTTTGTGGGCAAAGCTGCGCTGGTCCAGCAGCAGAGGACCGGTGTAGCGCGGCAGTTGGTCGGCCTGGAAATGGATTGGGTGGAGATCGAAGAGCGCTACGAAAAATTTGGGCTCACACCGGCTGCGCCCGCGCAGGCTTCACGCGTCCACGTGCCGGTTTATTTGCGCGGCAAGCAGGTAGGCAAAGCCACCTCGACCACATGGTCACCGCTGCTCAAAAAAATGATTGCGATGGCCAGCATTGACACTGCGCATTCACAGCCCGGAACCAAGTTGCAGATGGAGATCACCATTGAAGCCGTTCGCCAAAAAGTAACAGCCAAGGTGGCGAAGCTGCCATTTTTCAATCCTGAGCGGAAGACGAAGACACCTGTTTAGCCGGCCTGCGGCCCAGACCGCTCTTCATTCCTCGCACCGGCTCAAATTATTGCGGCGCCGGACCCAGTTGTTTCAGCTTTTGTTCAGCGCTATCGCGAATGGCATTGCGAAGCTGCTCAGGATCTTTAGTGTCCGCGGCCAGCAGTTCCAGAGCCTTGTTCGCGTTCTGCCGCGCCAGCTCTTTCTCACCGGTAGCAATATAGACATCGGAAAGGCTGTCATAGACGTTAGGCGATTCCGGAAAGGCCGTAGCGTTCAGCTTCAGAATTTCCAGCGCCCCTTTGGCATCTCCCGCTTGAAAATGTTCGTACCCCAGGATGTTGACGGTGGCTTCATCGAATAGAACAGCTTTTGGATTGCTGGTGCGGGCGTCTTGCAGTTTCTGCGCAACTTTGGCTACGCCGCCGGGCTGCTCCATTAAATTAAGCATTTCGGCTGATGCAGGCGCTGTCCACGCGGGATTTGCCGCCGGGGCATGTCCCGGCGTCTTGATCAGCGTGGTTACGTACCAATCCACTATCTTTCCGCGCAATTCCGGATGGACCCGAAAAATATCCGCACCATGCCCGCCGGTTGCGTAGTGCACAAACTGCTTGCCTGGGTTAGACGAGAGGCTGAAGAGCCAAGGCATAACTTCAACGGTAGGCCGGAATTCATCATCGTCCGCCACCGCCGCGAATATGGGAAGCGAGTTCGCTTCGCGCAGGAACTGGCGTCCAGCAAGGTCTGTGCCGCCGGAAAGCAGCACCAATGACTTCACTTCTTTTGGGTGCCGGCGCGCGGTCTGGATGGAATTATCGACGCCGCAGCTTGCCCCGCCAACTCCGATCACATCCCGCTTCACTCCCGGCTGGGAAGACAGATACGCGAATGCGACATCAATATCGCCGGGCCATTTTTGGCCTTGCACCTGGGCTTCTTGGGGGCTTAGCTTATCCACGGGTGTGCCACCACTCTCTCCGAAGCCGCGCAAGTCGAGCGTAAGCGTGTTTATGCCTGCTGACGCCAACTGCTGGGCCAGTTCATCCCACACCTTGCGTTGACGGTTGCATTGATGCAGCAAGAGCACGCCGGGACCCGGCTTGGCGGAAGCAAAGAAGGTCGCTTTGAGTTTCACGCCGTCCGGGGCCGTTAAATCAATTACGCGAGCAGGATTCTGCTGGGCCGCGCAACTAAAGGCCAGCAAAATGGAAGCCAGTCCTACAAGGGATGGTCGAATCATAAGCCACCTCGTGATAAGTCTCTCTCTGGACAAGAACAAAGGTCAAATGCCATTACGGATAAAGACTGAGAGAAGATGCCAGCCGCCTACCACTTTTTAAAAATAAAGAACGCCGCCACCACGATGAAGAAAAACCCCACTGCGTGGTTCCACTTGATGTCCTGCTTCAAGTACCAGACAGAAAATACTGAAAATACCACCAGAGTGATAATTTCCTGAATGGTCTTGAGCTGAGCGGCGTTAAACGTATGACTGCCAATACGGTTAGCCGGAACCTGAAAGCAGTATTCAAAGAAAGCGATCCCCCAGCTAATAAGCGTTACCTTCCACAGCGGCACGTTTTGATATTTGAGATGCCCATACCATGCAAACGTCATAAAAATGTTGGAGATCAAGAGAAAAACAATAGTGAGCATGTAGGTTTCCTATCCCATTCCCAGGTCAGAGGATGATTCCAACGGCGTGCCGCAGACGCGGCAAATCACGGCAGAGCAGTCGCCACAGGTGAGTGGATCGGTAATTTCCCGGGCGCAGGGGGGGCAATAAAGCGAGTCATTTGAGTGGCGTGAATTTACCGGCTCTGCCATTTTGCAATCCAATTGAGTGATTGAAACATTTCTGAGCGTGTGAAACATTTCAATGTAGCATAGAAACATGGACGCCAAAGTTGACCCTCTTCCTTCTCAAGCCGACCAAAAACTGCAACAGGAATTCAATCAGTGGGCCGCCGCTGGCCGTGGCGACGAAATGGAAAGCCACCATTCCGACATTACAGAACAAACATTGGCGCTGATGGATATCCAGGCTGGGGACCGCATCCTTGATCTGGGTTGCGGCACAGGATGGGCTTCACGCCGGATGGCGCGCATCGCAAACACCGGTGAAGTTGTTGGGCTGGACGTGGCCGATGAGATGCTGCGCCGCGCCGAGCAGTCTTCGTCGGCATTCAGGAACGTGCGCTTTGCCTGGGGATCCGCGGAAAACATTCCCGAATCCGATAATGCTTTCAACAAAGTGCTTTCCGTGGAATCGTTTTATTACTATGCCGATCAAGGCAAGGCGCTGGACGAACTGCGCCGCGTTATGGCGCCCGGAGCAAAGCTCTTTATCCTGATTAATTTGTATAAGGATAATCACTACTCGCTTCGCTGGGTTACCGAGTTGAAAGTCCCGGTGCAGGCGCTCTCAGAGGCGGAATACAAAGCGTTGCTGGAAGAACATGGCTTCAAGAACGTAGAAGCGCGACGCATTCCGGACAACAGTCCTACGCCTGAGATATATTCCGGAAAGTGGTTCAAGAATGCCGAAGAATTGCGGGATTTCAAGAGGATTGGAGCGCTGCTATTGATCACAGAAAAGCCCCTTTGAAAAATAATTGAGACTCGCGGGTGTGGTACGCTCAAGCTCTACGTGATTTTGAGTGAAACATTTCTTGAGCGAAGCATTTCTTGAGTGAAACCAGGACACCTTTGGATAGCCCCGCACAAGCTAAACCAGCTTCCGCCGCTCCGGTAACAGCCGTGACCGGAGCAAACGCTGTCCGCCGGACGCTGGCGGCGTTTCGATACCGTGATTTCCGGATTCTCTGGCTGGGATCGTGTACGTCCAGTATCGGCACCTGGATGCAAAATGTCGCCGAGAACTGGCTAGTACTTTCTTTGACCGGTTCGGCGTTTTACCTTGGGCTGGATGCCTTCCTGCAGCAGTTGCCCATCATGCTCTTCTCCCTTATTGGGGGTGTGCTGGCAGACCGGTTTGACCGTCGCAAGACGCTGCTGGTTTCGCAATACATTCAAATGTCGACGGCATTCACGCTGGCCGCTTTGGTTTTCTTTGGCTTGAGCCACGTCTGGCCCATCATGGTGTTGTCATTCATAACCGGCTCAGCCCAGGCTTTTGGCGGACCGGCATCGCAGGCGCTGGTTCCAACGTTGGTGGAGAAGAACGATCTTCCAAACGCGATTGCGCTCAACTCCATCCAATTCAACCTGGCTCGCGTTGTGGGACCGCTGCTGGCCGGCGGCGCGCTGGCAATCTTTGGAATGACGTCCTGTTTCTCTCTCAATGGGTTGTCGTTCGTGGTCGTGATCGTCGCATTGATGATGCTCCACGTAAAACACACGCCGCCCGTGGCGCCGCGGCGGATCCACGAAGAGTTACGCGGCGGATTGTCGTACGTCCGGCACCAGGGCAGCTTGCTGGCGCTTACCGTCCTTGCTTTCACCACAACATTTCTTGCGTTCGCCATATTGACCTTCCTGCCGCTCTTTGCAAAACAGTTTTTTCATCAGGGGGTGGGCGAATACACGCGGCTGATGGCTTTCTCAGGTTCGGGCTCGGTGGTTGGCGCGATTGTTGTGGCCTGGATGGGAAAATACAACCGGATGGGACGCACCGCCTTGATCGTTCAGGCTCTTTGCGGTCTATTGATCGCCATGTTTGCGCTCTCCCGCGTCTTGTGGTTGAGCGATGCTCTTCTTTTCTTTACCGGCGCCGCGCTCATTATCGTGTTTGCTACGGTTACGTCACTGGTGCAGTTGGTTGTGCCCAATGAACTGCGTGGGCGGGTGATGAGCATTTACATGGTGGCCTTCCGCGGCGGCATGCCTCTGGGAAGTCTGGCTAGCGGATATTTTGCCAGCAAATTAGGCGCTCCCATGGTACTCATCTGCAACGGGATTCTGCTGGTCGCGGTGGCAACATATTTCCTGATCCGCAGCCACGGCGTACGAGAACTATAGCCCTGTTGCCCGGCCTTTCTGTTTTACGGCCTAGCTCCGCTAAACTGAAAAAATGGCCACAAGCGCAATCGGCATTGATTTTGGGACGACGAACAGCTCCATTGCCCATGCTTTCAGCTCAGGCAATGTAGAGCTTGCGCACTTCCCACAAATGGGCGGCATGACCGATGCCTATCGCTCACTCCTGTACCTTGAGCAGGAGCGGGAAAGGGGAGTTAAGGTCACTAAATCCTGGACCGGGCCTGAGGGCATTGAGCGATATCTGGCGGCGGAAACCAAGGGGCGGCTGATTCAGTCGCTTAAGTCTTTCCTCAGCAGCCGCACGCTCCAGGGTACTGAAGTCTTTGGGCGTCGCGTTACGCTTGAAGATCTTATCGCCCGAATTTTGCGCGATCTCCGCGAAAAAGCCGAGCTCCAGTTTGGGACCAGGATTCAATCCGCTGTGGTTGGCCGGCCTGTACATTTTGTCGGAGCAGAAACTGAAGCTGATGATAGTTATGCCGAAGGTCGTCTTAAGTCGGCCTTTCAGCTTGCTGGATACGAATCGGTAGAGTTTGAACTGGAGCCCGTTGCCGCCGCTCACTATTATGAGTCCACGCTTGAGCACGATGAGCTTATTCTTATTGGCGATTTCGGTGGCGGCACCAGCGATTTTTCTCTGGTCCGGGTTGGTCCCTCGATTCGCAAAAGGGGCAGAAGCCCAGCGGACTTGCTGGGCAATGCAGGTCTAGGGCTGGCAGGCGATGCATTCGACGCAAAGATCATTAAGCATCTGGTGTCGCCCGCTCTTGGCGCCGGAAGCAGCATACGGTCCATGCACAAGATCCTGCCTGTTCCAGGTTGGGTATATGCAAAGCTGGAGCGCTGGCATCATTTATCTCTGCTCAGGACCAAAGACGTGATGGACATGCTGAAAAGCACGCATGCGCAGGCGCTTGAGCCGGAAAAGATTGCGGCGTTAATGCATTTGATAAGAGAAGATCTCGGCTACCAGTTGCATCGCTCTGTGCAAAAGACCAAGTCTGATTTGTCCGCCCATGACGTCTCCACATTTCGCTTTTCAGACGGATTCATTGATCTTGACGCGACCGTCAAGCGGGCTTCCTTTGAAAAATGGATTTCCGAAGAGCTTGAACAGATTGCAGGCTGCGTGGATTCTCTTCTTGATTCATCGGCGGTGAAACCCAAAGACATAGATATGGTCTTTCTTACAGGAGGCTCGTCGTTTGTTCCGGCCGTCAGGCGAATCTTTGAAACACGTTTCGGCGCAGAGCGCATTCGCGCGGGAAACGAATTCACGTCAGTGGCTAGAGGGCTCTCGTTGAAGGCGCTGGACGGCAGGTGAATTGTGGTGCGCCCGGAGAGATTCGAACTCCCGGCCTGTTGTAGGCGTGAGGCTTGTACCAGTGTTCTTTCCGCCAATCTAATCAGATCATAAGAATCGTCTTATTTTTTCTAAAAATTGAAACGACTTACTCCGAATACTCACTTCCACATTGTTGGAAGAATAAGTTCTTCCCTATGTCGGGGCGCAGCCAGACGGCTCCCAGTGTATCACCGTTTAGTAGCGCCAGGCTTAACGTTCGCGGGCCCAACTGGCCGAGGAGGCAGAGCCATGCCATTCGATGCAATTGTTATTGGGACAGGGTTTGGGGGCACTATCGCCGCTGTGCAACTAGCTGCGCAAGGCAAGAAGGTACTAATCCTGGAGCGAGGCACATTCTGGCGCTCCTCATATCCACTACCTCTCACTGGTGACCCATTCGGCAAGTGGGCAGCTGCTAATAACATGCCGGTCCAGTATTGGCCACGGCCGGATCATCGCAAGGGTATGCAGGATTTTTTTGCCGCTCTTCGTACCCAATTCGAAGGAGATGGCCTTTATCAATACTCCATGTTCAAACACGCTGACTTGCTCACCGCGAATGGCGTTGGGGGAGGGTCGCTCATTTACTCGAATGTAACAATCCGTCCCAAAAATGAGGCTTTGCAGCGTATTGGATTGGGCCTGGGAGATGCAGAGTTTAACGCCGCTAGACAGTGGATGGAAGGGCCGCCGGGAAACCATGCGTCCGCAAATCGCGGATGGCTGAACTACATCGTTACCAAGATCCCGCTAGATAAAAATATGAGCGCGGATGACTATGCAAAGCTCGGAGTAGATCCGGTAACTATGAAAGACACAGATGCGTCATATCTTTTGCTCGACCGTGCCCGCGTGTTGCGTGCCGCGGCCCGGCAGGTATCTCAGAAACTGGGTGTCCCCATGGACTGGGCGCCTCTGGAACTCGCCGTTATTGAATACGACGCTCATCGCGGCAAGGATAGCGACTCTCTTCCGGCACACACGCACTGCGAGCGGCAAGGGCGCTGCATGCTCGGTTGCCTGCCTCAAGCGCGCCATACACTCAACAAAACACTTTTCAAAAGGGTCTTACAAAAACCCGGCGTGACGCTGCTGCCGAAATCGAAAGTATTATTCATAGGACAAAGCCCACAGGGCTATGAAGTTCATTATGAAGACCATTTCAGCGGCGATGGAGAACACAAAAGTGAATTCGCTCCCATGGTTTTCCTGGCCGGAGGCGTGCTTGGCTCAACCGAGATCCTGCTCCGTTCAAAGCGAGACAACCACCTCGCAGTCAGCGACATGCTGGGAACGAAATTTTCCAGCAACGGAGATTTCGGCGCGTTTGCCTATAGAACCAGAAATACGGATAACACTGTGCTGCCGGTCTATAGCACCCGCGGGCCAATTAACCTCTCGCACGTCACCATGAACTTTAACGGACGGTTCATCAAAATTGAAGATTGCGCCATCCCATCGATGTTTGCCGAATTCGTGTCAAAGGGTCTGGAAATATTGGATAAATCCGGCGCCAGCCCGAATTTCTTCCAACTCATGCAAGGCATATTTGAAGCAAATCCATTTGACCGGCTGGTGGAAGTCCCGCATACAGCTGATCCCAAAAACTTCCAGACTGAAGCAGAGATGATGGTCGATTCGTTCTTCTTTAACGTGATGAGCCAGGATGACGCTACCGGCAAAATCACGCTCTCAGGAGCCGATGGCGATCAGGTCGACGTGGGATGGGAGCAGCCCATTGCACAGCAGGCGCTCTGGAAAGATATTGAAACCCTGCTTCGCGAATTCTCTTCTGCCATGGGCGGAAAGTACATTGCTTTGCCTGGCTGGCAAGGCATTCTTGGCAAGAAGAAACTGGTCATCACCCACCCGCTTGGCGGCTGTCCTATTGGCGCTACTCATGAAGAAGGGGTTGTGAATGAGTTTGGCGAAGTATTCGATCCTACTCAGCCAGCTGCTAGCAAAACCGTCCTCAAGGGCCTTTATGTGGTAGATGGCGCTGTAATTCCCGGAGCACTAGCTGCCAATCCAACATTTACTATTTCGGCACAAGCGCTCAAATCGGTCAGCCACGCGTTAGCTGGAATATAGGAGAAGTTATGACAACTACTGTGAAGTTGCAACTCGTAGATGTGCTGAGACTTCCGTTGGATGACCGTACGATTATCATCGATGTCTTCAGCCTTGATAATTCCATTCATTCCCAAGCGACAGTTCCGCTGAACGGCGAAACAGATGTTTCCATTCAGCTTCAGGACTGCCCGCCGGGAGTTTATCGCTTCCAGCTTTCACCAACCAATTATCAAGTGGTCCAGTTTTTCCTGATCTTGCCCCCCGGAGGAACTGTTGAGCGCGACAAGCCCGTGATGTTCCCGGTGGATCCCGCCCAGGTGATCGGAATAGCGGCTCCGACTTTCGGCAACCTGCCCGGCGACCTGAAGGAGTTTCTTACATCAGCAAGGATAGCCGCCGATGGCTCCATTCCGGCGAATGGCACCTCAATCCAAGTGGGAGAAGATTTGTATGATGCTCTCCCTCCGAAACTGAAAGCCGCGCTGCTCAACCTTTTTCTCAAATCGATTAATACCAAGCTGGGCGACGGAACTACTTGTTTTGATCATCTCCACCTATTGAAAGAGCTTGATCAGGACCGGCTGTTTGCGACCTGTGACGCCGCATTGCTAGAGGAGGTCATGGACTCCCATCAGTTCCATTCGGTTGACTTTTCGCTACATAAAGACATATTGGGGTATACGCGCTTTTCCAGCTATAAGACGCTGGACCGCGAAGGTAATCTCCAGCTAACGCTTTCGCGGAAGGGAACAACCGGCAATGATTACCTCGTGGACATGGATATTGATGAAGCGCAAGGAATCGCCCACGCATTTGAAGTAATACAGAATGTTTTTACCGGCCTGACCAATCCCTATAACGTCCGGGAAATACTCATGGCGACCCAGGGACTCAGGCCTTTGTATACATTTGAACTGCCTGAGCAGAAGACGGCAAGCGTGACGGTGGGAGCAACCGCTTAAGAGTTTAATCGTGCAGACATGGTTGACGCCGGCCAATCTGACCTGAAGACATTGGTGCGCCCGGAGAGATTCGAACTCCCGGCCTGTTGCTTCGGAGGCAACCGCTCTATCCAGCTGAGCTACGGGCGCACAGTGTTTGCAGACTTAGATAGGGTATCATTTCCGCCTGCCAACGCGAAGCGCGACCGGAAGTAGCTCATCGCTACGGCTGCTTGCTGGCAATCAGTTTGGAACAATATGCTGGCAAAATGACACTGACCAAACCTCAAAGTTCGTCATCCCGAGGTTCCGTAAGCGAGCCCGCGTTTTCGGGTCCCCTATCACGCTCGGTTTTGGCGTGAAAGGGGCAGAGCGGGTGAGTAGGACCGAGAGACCTTGTGCTTGAAATACGCAAGTCCAAATAAGAGGTCCCTCCGGCCTGCTCACCCGCTGAAGAATGCGCGTGTTCGCTGCGGCGCGTCGGGATGACGTACGAAAGAAGGCAGTCAGTTTTAAGCAGAATGTTCACTGACTCTGTATGGATTGCTTTTACACTTGCCTCTTTTGTGGCGGAGTTCTAGACTCGCCTGTTTGCCATAAGCCAGACTTCATTGAATCAAAGCTCATTGATTAAAGCCATGCTGCCAATTCAAACCATTGCTGCCAAGCTGAATCTGCCTGAAGAATATTTTGAACCCATTGGACGCCACGGAGCCAAGCTGAAGCTGGATATCCTTACTGATCCTGCATTCCCGCGCCGAGGCAAGCTTATCCTGGTGACAGCCACCACGCCTACGGCTTCCGGTGAAGGGAAGACCGTGACTTCCATTGGGCTTACGCAGGGGCTGGAGCGCATTGGCAGGCGGTCGATCATCACTTCGCGCGAGCCGTCGTTGGGGCCCGTGTTTGGCATGAAGGGCGGCGCCGCCGGTGGAGGAAAGTCGCAGATCGAGCCCAGCCAGAAAATCAATTTGCATTTTCATGGGGATTTCCATGCCATTACCACGGCCCATAATCTGCTCTCCGCGTTGATTGATGCGCATGTGTTTCACGGCAACCAGCTTAACCTAGATATTTCACAGATCACCTGGCCGCGCGCTATGGACATGAATGACCGCGCGCTGCGCCGGATAACACTCGATATCGGCGAGAAAAAAGGGGCGCTCACCCGCAACGGCGGATTCGTTATCACCGCGGCCTCAGAGGTTATGGCCATCATGGCGCTGGCCAGCGGCTTTGAGGATTTGCGCCGGCGGTTGAATGCGATTGTGGTAGGGGTAACACGCGCAGGCAAGCCGGTGCGTGCCGCCGACCTTGGCGCTACGGGCGCAATGATGGCTTTGCTGAGCGAAGCGATCCTGCCTAACCTGGTGCAGACCACGGAAGGCACTCCGGCCATGGTGCACACCGGGCCGTTCGGCAACATTGCGCACGGAACCAGCAGCGTGATCTCGCATAATATGGGAATCCGGCTGGCGGACTATGTGGTGAATGAAGCGGGCTTCGCGGCCGACCTGGGCGCAGAAAAATACTTTGATATTGTGATGCGCTCGTCGGGCATTGCTCCCGCGTGCGCCGTGCTGGTGACGACTGTCCAAAGCTTGCGCAATCAGGGTGAGGGTGATCTGGACCGCGGCGCGCCGAACCTGGTCCGCCATATCCAGAATCTCAAACAATATGGCGTGCCGACTGTGGTGGCCATCAATCGATTCCCAACCGATACGGAAGCGGACCTAAATCGGCTGGCGGACTATTGCGCGCAGCAGGGCACGGTCAGCGCTTTGAGTGAGGCATTTACCAAAGGCGGCGATGGCGCTGCCGCCCTGGCGGAAAAAGTGGTTGAGACTATCGAGAAAAATCCCAAGCCCAACGTGCAGCCGATATATGCGCTGCAGGATTCGCTGGAAAACAAGATTGCCGGCGTTGCCACAAAAATTTATGGCGCTGCGGGAGTGGCTTTGAGTGACAAGGCTCGCGCCAAGCTGCAGCAATTCAGCGACTGGGGCTTTTCCGGCTTGACGGTGTGCATCGCCAAAACGCAATACTCATTCTCCGATAATCCCAAGCTTCTGGGCGCTCCCACTGGATGGACGCTCAATATCACTGACGCATCTCTTTCTGCCGGCGCCGGTTTTGTGGTTGCGATTGCGGGCAACATGATGCTGATGCCCGGGCTGCCGAAAATCTCTCGCGCGGCAAGCATTGACGTGAATGCAAAGGGCGAGATACTGGGAATTTAGCCGCTTGTCCAATCGGTTCCGGGCAGCTAAAACGGCCTTGTAGATAGCGTGAAGTCAAAACCACAAACAAAAGGTCCCTCAGTCCTACTCGCGCGCTGATGAAATCGCACGCTCGCTTAGCGGCCATCGGGATGATGAACTGGGACAGACTACGCTAATACCAAAACCGCTTTAATGATCGTGGAACCAGATCAGGAGCGCTTCCGTATAAGTTATTGAGAGGACGCTTAATGTTTAGCTTTTTGCTTTGGTGCATCCTGCTGGTAATGTGCTGGCCGCTGGCCCTGCTGGCGTTGGCGCTTTATCCACTTGTATGGCTGGTGCTGTTGCCATTCCGGATTGTTGGCATCGCCGTAGGCGGAGTCCTGGAACTGGTGAGAGGGATTATCTTTCTGCCCGGGCGGGTGTTGCGAGGACGCGTTCGCGCTTAGTGGCAACGCGCGGGGAGCTTAGTAAGAAGTTTCCATTCGTGAAACCACTTTTAAAGGCCTGTTGCCCATGGCAGCGTCAATGGCCTGGCAGCTATACGAGATCGCGAACGTGGGGGATGATCCTCCTCCGTTGGTGTTGGTTAAAGCAAATTGGGTCTGTGCCTGCAACATCAACGCCCCATTGATGGACCCCGTTGCTCCTGAGCTAATGAGGAACTGTCCCGAGGGTGCTGACGATGATGAACGCACCATTACAATCCCAGTCCATTGCAGGTTGGAATTTATTTCAAAATCATTGGGCACTTGCAGGATGCCGAACCCGCTCAGGTTGGCATTCAATTTCAGGCTGCTGTCGGTGATTACCAGCACCACAGGTTGAGTGAGAGAGCCGTACGTTTGCGCTGGATTCAGGCCCGTAGACGCAAGCTCATAATAGTTTGTGTTAGACGCCTTACGAGCGGCAATGTAGTCAAGGACCGACTGGTTCTCATTCACCACAATATTCGGTGACTGGGACTGATAAACCGCCGGATCGCCTGAGTTCCCCGTATTCCCCGCAAACAACGGCGCAGAATTGAGCATCGGCGACGACAGGTCAAGTTTTGTGTAGCAACTCTGGGTCGCTGTGCTGCAGTCGCCTGTGGGTATCGGCGTTGGTGTGGGACTGGGAGCAGGCGTAGGCGTTGGGGCCGGAGTCGGAGTCGGGGTCGGGGTCGGGGTCGGGGTCGGGTTTCTGTGATCATCGCTGTCGCCACTGCTATTGCTGCCGCTGACGTTGCTGCCGCTGCTCGAAGTAGACGTGGGAGCGGGAGTTGGCGTAGGCGTTGGAATCGGAGTCGGAATCGGAGTCGGTGCAGGCGTTGACAACGCCGAAATAGTGAACGTGGTGAATTTAGGAGTTGCCCCTGTCCCCCGGACCCAAGCCAACGGCGGCGTGCAAGGATTGCTGGCCGATACGCTGCTTCCATCGGCGTTACAGGAATTATTGGCTGCCTGCACAATGGAGAGACGAAGGCTGTTTAAGCCATTTTGCAAAGATGCCGTGCCCTGCGGTGTATTCGAGGCTAGCGCCGCCACCGGCGAACAAGCGGTGGGAAGCGCTCCGTTGACGTTATGAGGATCGCCGTCGACGCTGATTGCCGGAATCAGAGCATTATTCAAACTTGCAGGCACGTTAAAAATTGCAGGAATGGGATTGGCGCTGGTGGAACTGCCAACCTCCACGGTGATTGCGCCAGGCGGACGAATCGATGAGCCCACCACTTCGGCGCGCAACAGATTTCGCGTGCCTTGCGCCATAGCCAGGGAAGTGAGCATATAAACCGGCTGCATTCCGTTGGCATCGCAAGCGGGGCTTGTGCCCCCAGGCGAAAGCTGTTCGGTCTGGCCGTCCCAGCAAACGCGCGTGTCCAGTGTTGTGGGATCACCTTTTTGGTCGACAAAGTAGGGTGCGGCGATCCGGTTGGTTTTCATGTTGATGCGCACCCATTTGTAGCCCAGGGGGACCGCGGTCGGACTGGAGTTGGGCGCCGCGTATCGCGAGGCCATCATCCAGCTGGCCGTAGCCGGAACTGCCGTACACCTGGAGTCGCGAACGGTCACGCTTGAGTTGTAATCATGGCAAAGCTGGACGTCAAAATACGGGTTGGCCGGATCAGTGGGATCAACAGTTTCTCCGCTGTCCGGGTTCAGCACGTACAATACGCCATTGGCATTGCCGGCAATATCCGTGGGAAGATGGTCAGCCAGTCCGGTCGGTGCGGCAGCGGATGACGGATAACTGAGCCTATCGCGCATTTCCTCCAGGCCGGAGTGGGCTGCATAATAGGAACGCAGGTTTCCGCCATAGTTAGCGTCAATGCGCGTCTCAGTGGTAGAAGCCAGGACCATGCACAGACCGATGCCCGAGAGCAGCAAGAGCGCGAACAAGGCCAGCATCAAGGCCATCCCCCGTTCGTCCCGCTTTGTCATTTTGGACATGATCTTTGTCATTTAGTAACTTAGCCTCGAACTTGCCGAAATTGATGTGCGCACAAAGTTGCCGGTTAGCGGATCGCGCTTATTCGTAAGCAGGCTGAGATTAATTTTCACTGTCTTGATTGAAGCCAGGTTGTTGGCTCCCGCTACTGTGGATATATCGGCGCCGGTAGTAAGGTCCACCGGATTTCCGTTCTGGTCGTAATACGCGAACAAGTTTTCACCGGATTGGCCCGCACCCGTACCCGGAGGAAATACCTGCTGTGTTTCGGTATAAAAAAGATTGGTCGGCTGGCTGAATGAGTCCGCCTCTATCTTTGGCTGTGCGCTTCTGCGGATACATGGGCAGTTGGGATCATTGGTGTCGCTCGCCACATAAGTGATATCCACGCTCTCAACTGCGCCGTCATTGTTAACGTCGCCTTCCATCAGAATTTCCGTCGGCGAAACCCTTACCAGACCGTAGGCCACCAATGAAGGATGCGCCAGAGGATTCGAGTACATGCCGGGACCGGGATATCCCGCCATGTGGAGGTCGCGTACCGTCTGGTTCACAAAATCCCGGGACTGCTGGGCCAAATCCAGATTCACAGCTTCCGAAACCGATTTTTTCTGCATCGAGTTAATCTGCTCAAATACCGCGCCGGTGACTGTGACCAGGATCGCCAGGCTGACCAGCATTTCAATCAGGGTGAAACCGGCTGTGGCTTTGTTTTCGGCGGGTGCCTTAACAATTAAACGGGAGCGCTTCATCGTCAGAAGTTCCCCCTTAATTGATGAAGCGTATAAGGCAACGTGAACTGTGCCGCGCCCGCGGCAACAAGCGGCTTGGCGCTTACGGTCACCAACTGGGTGGCAGGCGTTGGCCCCGGATCGATTCTCCAACGAACGTCATAACTCACGTTTGCGGCTGCCGCGCAGCTAGCGTAGACCATTGAATAGTTGCCGACAGCAGGTTTGGAAAAATCGACCGAACCAGAAAAAGCCCCCGAGCCAATCAGATCGGAACCGCCTGGGGCCGTCTCAATCACAAACGAGTTCCCGGCGCAGTCCGTTATTTGCGTTTCGGCGCCTGTACCTGTGGCGCTTTGGGGAATGGCCACAATCTTTTCCATCGTGCTTTCCGCCAGGGTCACGGCGCTGGAATGCAGCTTTGACCGGCCATCATTCGCGCTGGCCACACCAATCACTACAATACCGCCGAGCAGCCCAACGGCCAGCACGGCCATGGCGATCGTTACTTCGATAAGGCTGAATCCACGCGACATTTTTGCTGTTCTGGCTCCCCGAATTTGCCGATTTGCATTCATATAGTGTTTTAAAGCCACTGACCGTTTCCGTTACCTGAAGAAATAAATATCCACGTCTTGACTCTGCCTGTCGGGCTTACCGTGACGGCGGCATACAAAACATCTCCGTTTGCGCGCGGTAACTGCATATGCTGGACCCAACCCATCGCCGTGCACGCGCCGGACGCGCTTCGTTGGCAGGGCAAGCCAAGAGCATTCCACGTGAGACCCGGCGGATTCGAATGTTCGGTATCCGTGGCCGGATAGTTCAATTGAGCAAGACCCAGCGGGACCGGAACCCCAAGATTACTTACCTTAACCTGCGTGGGGAAGGTGGTTACAGGATCTCCGGCGCTGCACGTCCCGTCTCCATCCAAATCTATGCAAATCTGTGCAGGCGAAATTCCGGGCGGAGAAACGAGCACCTGATAAGAAGTATCTTTCTGGGTAGCGCGAATGCGCGCATCCTGGTAAGCCGCCGCCAGGGCTTGCGCCGCTCCCTTGATACGGGAAGTTTCAATGGCTCTGGTGATGTTTGGAACAGATAGGCCGCTTACGATCAAAATGATCGCGACCACCACAACTAATTCGGTGAGCGTGAAGCCCGATTGTGAGTCGAGAGTCGCCTTCGATTTGGCCATTGACTTCACGGTTCGTGTGCTTTCCGTTTCACGATTTTTTACGCAAAAACTTCACCCAGAGCCGTTCTAGTTTTAGAGGTCAATCAACACACGTTTCGTCTGCAAACTTGGGCGTGGCATAACCAAAATTTGCGGGGAATGGGGTGACTTGTGTGAGTGAACTTTTGTACCGCAACATAGTATCCCAATCAGGAACTCGGCTTGGATAAATTGCTTGTAAATCATTGAATATAAACGAATTATTTTTATTTTGATTGACCAGAAAAAGATCAATGAATTAGAGTTTTTGGACAAGGGCCGAACGTCTAGCTGGTGCTGTGAACCAATGGTCATTGTCCTTTAGGCCACTGACCCAGCTGGGACGATAAGTGGTAAATGGGCACGTTATTTGCCGCATCGCATTTATTAATTAATTCGCTTTTTCTTTAAAATGGATCTGCCACTCGCCGGCGCGAATTTGACTTTCGTGGAGTTCATTGCGGGAGCTCACTTCTCAAAAAAAGAGCGGTCGCATGTGAGCAAATCTTGTCAAAACACCTCCATGAACACGAGTTTGAAGCCTTGTTACAATCGATTCAAACGATATAGCTTTGTGGAGTTTCCCAATGTTGTCCCGCCTTCTTATTGCGTTAAGTATGGGTGATGTTTTTACCCAGTTTTGTTCTTGCCCAACAGTCCGCGTGCAAGGCGACCGATATTCCAGTTGGCGTGATTAATCTGAATGGCGATGCTTTCCGTGGATTGGAGGCCCAGGACTTTGTTGGGCATATCCAGAAAAAACCAGTGGCTGTAAAGGGTCTGATTTTTGATGACGGCCCGCGTCGGATATTGATTGTGGCTGACGTTAATAAGAACCTCTTGGCCGATGCGCGCAAAGCGGAAGATGAAATGATCAACACCCTTTTGGCGAGTGCGCGGCCCGGAGATACCTTCGCCATCATGCCAGCCCATGGACCTGGCCAGGACATAAAGTTTACGGAAGACCGCGCGACTATTCGTGAGGCGTTGGGCCAGTCCGGCGAGGGTAAGCGTGGGAAGGACCCCGGAGTGTTTGATACGGTGATGGCCGGAATTGAATGGTTTGGAAAGCCACAACCGGGAGATGCCATTGTGGTGATTGCCGCCGATATGGAAGGGAGCCGCAAAGCGAATGCCAGGATGGTGGCGAAAGCTCTGCTGGACAATCACATTCGAATGTTCGGTTTGGCATTGGGACCTGTGCAGACAAAAAGCAGCGTGGCCAGCGGATTTACTACAGCGGCCAGTTCACAAGGACTGGCACAGTCAGAGCCCCTGGTGGGCGAGCTGGTTTACCAAACTGGCGATGAAAACTTTTTTCCTTTAACCACGAACAGCGGCGGTCTGGTGCTGAGTGTCATGAACGCCGATCCGCGCCGCACATATCGTATGGATGATCCTCGAATGGTACAGTCGGTACGGCAAAAGGCGCGTTCCGTTGCAAACATGATTTCGGCTTATTACCGGATGCAGGTTGAACCGCCTCAAATCGCGCGCCCCGAGAACTGGGCCTTACGATTAAACAAGAAATCCAGAAACAGGCACAGCCTATGTTTATCCTTTACCCTCACGAACTCGGCCCCTGCTAAGACGATTTACTTTCGTTTGGATATTGCAGCAGCGATTCAGATAAGCGATATCGAGTTCCGGGAAGGTGATCGTCTTCCTGGATGGGCCTTTTGTTTGCGGCTGCAACCCATTCAGCGCACAAAAGTTGCCGGCCTATCACGCCGATTTTCCGGAAATCTCAACGCAACTAACCCGGGGCCTGGTGTTCATACCCGCATAGCAACTTACCTTTGGAGGGTATGAAAGGAGCAGTTTCCATGATTCGAAGAAATTTGACGCATCTATTAGCTCTGGTTTTCTTTGGGCTAACCACCAGCATGTGGGCGCAAAGCGCCAACCCAACGGATGTACAGGCAGATCGCAAAGACGTGCGGAATGATCGCGGCGATTTAAGCAAAGACCGCCAAGACGTCCGCTCGGACAAGCGCGACCTGAATAAGGACCGCGTTGACCGCAACAAAGACGCCCGTGACATCAACAAAGACCGGAGAGACGTGGCCAAAGATCGCCGTGAGCGCAACCAGGACCTGAAAAAAGGCGATACAGCCGACGCGGCCAAAGAGCAGAAAGACATCAATCATGATAAGCGCGATTTAAACCATGATCGCCGCGATGTGCGGGCTGATAATCGCGACATTTCCAAAAACAAGAAAGACCTGCGGGCGGACCGCAAAGACGCTCGCAAGGACAAGAAAGACATCCGCCATGACCGGCGCGATATCCATCGTGACAGGAAAGGCATGTAGGGCTGGCTATCTCTCAAAGCAGAAAGCCCCGGGTGATTCCGGGGTTTTTCATTTGCGATTTCGAGGGTAGTTTATTTTGTCAGCGTCTCTACTGCACACGGATGGTCAGCGGCGCCTTGAAGACCGCTCCGGTTGAATCCCAGGCTTGCACGACAATGGAGTGCGTTCCAGTAGCAACGGCGAGAGAGGTATTCAGGGGACTTGCGTTCGTAGCGAACCTGGAGATGTTATCCACATAGATCCGCATCGCCGTGATGGGATGCGTGGATTTAGCCGCAGCAACAAAATGCACAGGGGATGCAGTCGTGCTTCCCGCCGCCGGCGAGCACACGGTTACTCCTGTGACAGTTGCCGTGCAGCTGCCTGGCGGAGGCGGTGGAGGCGCCGTGCCAAAAAGATCTGCCATATCCGCCGAACTGCCAGCGATACCGGGATAGCTGTGCACGCCTAATGCGTCGAGTGTGGTGCGCAGCACATTTTGATGCTGGTAAAAAGTTGTGGACTTGAAGCCTTTCCGGACTCCGGGACCCACCGCCAACGCGGCTACGTGTCCTCCGCCGTGCGCTGTGTCAGTGTCGAAGCCTTCGTCAAAAACAATAATCAGGATGCCATCCTGCTGGAACGCGGGACTATTGAATAAAGGTCCAATGTTGTTCTTAAGCCAGGCATCCGCAGTTGCCAGCTTTTGATTGTTGGTGCAGCCCGTGGGCGCCGTGGGGCAGTCATGCGCGTCATGGTTCAGGTTGGGCACGACAAATGAATAATTCGGCAGTTGATTGTTGTTGAGATCGGCACCGAACTGCGTGAAGGGAACCAGGTTCAGCCGCTGCACACTGCTATTAGCTACGTCAGAAAAATAAGACAGCGGATTATGGTGACGGACATATGGATATTGGTCGCCGCCAATGTA
The DNA here is from genome assembly GCA_049802955.1 of Candidatus Angelobacter sp. Classification (GTDB taxonomy): domain Bacteria; phylum Acidobacteriota; class Terriglobia; order Terriglobales; family Acidobacteriaceae; genus Angelobacter. Next base: position 282 of record JBARNL010000803.1, on the reverse strand, counting down.
GCCGAAAGAAGGCAGACTCTCGGCGTAGCTCTTCCATGTTTTGCCCGCAGCCAGCAAATGGCGCACGATGTTGTCCACGTTCACCGTTGTATTCAACGAGTCATTGCTGGTCACTAGCTGTCCCGCGGTCAGCATGAAGTAATTGCCAATGGAAGGATGCACGTTGGCGTAATACTGCGTGGCCAGCGCATTCTGTGATGCCAGGCTGTTTAGGTAAGGCATGGACGCGCTGCCGATGACAGCCGAATACCTCTCATTTTCCTCCAGCACTACAACAACGTG
>JBARNL010000802.1:0-10721 GCA_049802955.1 Candidatus Angelobacter sp. | reverse complement strand
CTCTTGTTGATCGCGGAAGACATTACCGCGCGTCGGCAGCGCGACCAGGCGCGATCTGAAGCACTTAGTTTTGTTACGCACGAACTGCGCACTCCGCTCATCTCTATTCAGGGATTTTCCGAGCTTCTGATGCGCTATCCGAACTCTCCGGCGACGCGTGAAGCTCCATCGACCATCTTTCGTGAAACCAATCGCCTGGTGGCCATGATCAACACTTATCTTGAAGTCCTGCGCCTTGATGCCGGAGCGCGGCCGTTGCGCCTGGCGCGCACCAGCATTGGCACAATGGTGGAGCATGTGCAAAAAGTGGTGCAGCCGCTGGCCGCAGCAGCCAAGATCGCAGTCCGAGTCGAGCTTGATTGCGACGACGGATTTGTGCAGTGCGATGAGACGCTGATCTCCGGCGCTCTGCTCAACCTGGTCAGCAATGCCATAAAATACGGCGAAGGCGGGACAGAGGTGCTGCTGCGCGTACATTCCGCCGGCGAGGACGTTCAGTTTGAAGTACATAACTCTGGCCCGGTCATTCCGGAAGCCGAGTTGGAGCAATTATTTGAACGCTTTTATCGTCCCGCCCGCAGCGAATCGATCCCCGGCTGGGGGCTGGGGCTAAGTTTTGTCCGCCGCATTTCTCAGCAACACGGCGGAAGGATCCAGGTAACCAGTAATCAATCTGCAGGCACCACGTTCGCATTCACACTGCCGCGCGGCGCTTGTGAAGTTTCAGAGGTGACACCATGAAAAACAAATTGATTTTCACGCTTATCGGCTTTGTGCTGTACTGCGCGTCTGCCGTTGCCCAGGAATCTTCGCAAACGGCTACTGCCAGCGCTCCGTATGCCGGGGCAACAATTTCCGATTTCAAAGGAAAAGTCAGCATCCAGCTTCCCGCGCAGGCCTTTGCCGCTCCTGTTCGCGGTGAAACCCTGCCGCCGGACACCACCGTGAGCACGGACGATGGACGCCTGCTGTTGAAGCTCTCTGACGGAAGCGATGTGCTGGTGCGCGCTCACACCAAGCTGCTGCTGAAGCAACCAGAGGCCAATGGCTGGAAGTATTTCCAGCTCCTGATGGGGCGCGTGCGCACGCAGATCCAAAAGCGCATGGGCGGATCGCCGGCATTCCAGATCGGCACGCCCAGCGCGGTTATTTCCGTGCGCGGCACCAAGTTTGACGTTGAAGTTGATCGCCGCGGCTTCACTGAAGTGGACGTGGATGAAGGCGTTGTGGAGCTTGAGGCCGTGACTGGTCGCGGACAATCCGTGATGATCACCGCCGGTTTCTCCAGCCGCGTAGGCATGGAGGGCGGTCCGGAAGCTCCCCGCCCCACACAGGACTTGCGACCGCAACTTGATCGTCCCAGCCACAGGGATAACGGTATGACTACGGTGGACGACGACGATCCCATCAAGGACCTGCGCATCGCCGATCAGCGCGATCCAGGCGATCACCACGGCGGTGATCCAGACACCGGCGGACATGCCTCCGGTTCTGGTGACAACGACCATTCATCCGGGTCAGGCTCTGGGTCTGGATCTCAAGGCGGTTCAGGGTCCGGATCTGACGGCGATGGCGATGACCATCATCACGGCGGCAAACCGCCGGGGCAAATTTAGGCAGTGCCGCATTTGGATTTAGAGAAGTTAACAGCCGCAGCGATGTTCACATTAAGAACAGCGCTGCGGTTTTTTGTCCCCCCGCTCCTGGGAGTTGACAAGCAACGTGTATTCGAAAAACACGCTCTCCGAGTCATATCTACTCACCATGCCTTTAATTAAAAAGCAGAGTTGCTGAAACAAAAGGATTTAAGCAACATCCCCATTGGCACGCCGACTGCAATTACCTCTATCAATCAGCATAGATTCCCCTTTGCTACTTCGTCTTGAAAGAGAAAAGGTACAGCCTGAAAAACGTTCTCCCAGCTTCGAACCTTGCCGCTTTTGCCGCGCACTTTACGGCCCATGGGCGCACCAGAGGTCCGTTGTCTTGGGGAATACCGGGGCATGTACAAGGGAGCGATGATAAGACGGAATCGCCCCACTATCAAGACGACGTTCGTAGTACTCTACCAACACAACGCCACTCGATCGAATCCTCAGACATTTTTATTCTTGGAGGCCCAATGAAACGGGTTAATTTGTTCACACTACTATGCGTGGTGTTTGCTTTGTTGCTGACAGGTTGCGGAGGCGGCAGTTCCACCAATCAAGTGGCGACCGGCGCAGGACAAGTCGTCCTTCAGACCGGCGACGCCGTCAATGACCAGATTGCAAAATTTGAGCTCAACATCAGCTCTATCACCCTCACCGGCGTAAGCCCAACCGCTACCACAGCGAATTTGCTGGCGAAACCAGCTGAAGTCGAATTTTCACATGAAGCCGGCACATTTGAGCCGTTAACCCTGGCTAACCTGCCGCCAGGCACTTACAACGGGGCCACCATCACCGTTACCGGCGCCGAAGTTGTCGTTCTAAATGCCGGCGTGCCCACAAAAGTTCAAACCACCATCTCCAGCGGCACGGTGACTGTATCATTTGCCAACATCACCGTTACGACTACGCCACTGTTCCTGAACTTTGATCTTGATCTGGCAGCTTCCGTGGTACTGAACGGAACGCCGATTACTTCAGCCACCATCACTCCTAAATTCAACGTGACTTCAGCCGCCACGCCGCCGGCCGGCGATGAAGGCAATGAAGATCACGATAACGGCGATCTGGAAGACGTTCACGGCAGCGTGAAATCCATCGCCGCTCCAAACTTTACGGTCACAACTAACACTACTGACATCACTTTTGCTACCGATGCCAACACCCGGTTCAAGGATGGCATCACGCAACTTTCTGACCTGAAAGTGGGCGACATTGTTGAAGTTGACGGTATCACCAAGAGCGATGGCACCAAGCTCGCGACAAAAGTCGAGAGAGAAGGCCCAGAGAACGGTGAAGAGGTCGAAGGTCTGATCTCGGCGCTGGATAATCCATTGACAAAGATCACGGTCATTCATCAAGAGGATTCAACCGGCAGTTCCAACTCGCCGGTCACCGTGGATATCGGCGTGAACTCCAGCACGGTATTCAGCGTCCGCTCGGATAAGCTGAATATCACTGCTCTGGCGTTTGATGCAACTCACATTGGCGCAGGCCAGCGCATTGAAGCGGATTCCAGCACCAATGTAACGCCGCTTCTTGCCACCAAAGTAAAACTGCGCGAGCAGGCCCTGATTGGTACGGTTGCAGCTTCACCCGCGCCGACAGCGTCAGGCTTCACCATCACCATCAGTCCAACGTCCGCCTTCGGTACTCTGAGCGGCGCGACCAGCGTGGCGGTAACGTTCGCCAATGGTGCGACTCTCAAGACAACTCCTGTGGCTGGAGCCACCATCCGCGCACGCGGTTTGGTGTTCTTCAACGCCGGGGTTTACACGATGATTGCGGTCCGCGACGACGACAATCACTAAACAGTTCCTCTACCCCTCAAACCTCGACGGCCTGCGCAAGTGGGCCGTCATTTTTTAGCGTCAGTACTTGGTAGTTAGTAATTAGTATTTGGCTTTGTTTGGAGAATCGGCGGATTTTGAATAAGGGTAGTTTGTTGCGGGTTCACGGTTAAGTACTGAATTCAAATACTGATCCTTTAGCCGCAAGCTCAGCAACAGTTTTCGGTTCCCCCCTGAAATGCTCCGATCTTGGAGACAAAGCCAAGTACTAAATACTAAATACTGCCCTCACGGCTTCGCATAAGGCAGTGCGCTCAACTCGATTTCAGGAGCCACACGGACCTCTATGGCGCCTTCCTGCGGAAGCGCGTCCAGGGGTAACCCATCGCGCCACAAGGAAAAGCGTACGCGCAGGCGTGCTCCCATCTCCGCATTCAGCCGGTGTAGAGGCATCTGGCATTCAAAAATCGATTCAATTCCAAGGCGAAATCCAGTGTCTTGTGGCTGGCCGTTGTCGCCCAGCTTCCATCCGCGAAGTTTGCCTTGAGAAATATCGGCTTCCAGGCGAACCGATTGGTTTCCATTGCCGTCTGGACTCACGGTTTCTATCGTTACCACAAGCCGCGTGTCTCCGGTGGCCCACTCTGCCGGATCGTCAATGAAATCCACACGGCAGTACAGATTTTCTTCATCGATGCCGGCATAGCCGGTGTCCAGCAGAAAAACTTTTCCATGCATGGCGGAAGAATGCCGGTCGGCAACGTGGGAAGCCGCGCCCAGCCATTCAAAGTAGCCAATATTTTTTCCGTCCACCGCCGGATAGATATATGTGGTCTGCGGGGTAAACTGCGGCTTGGCATGAGCGCCCGCGATTGGTTGCGCCAGCACGTCTGGCGGAGTGCCGCCCAGCGCCAGATAGACGTTGGAAAGATGCTTGCGATAGAGCTCATCAAAATCGCGATCATTGGCGGAGTGGTGCTCCGGGCCATACCACCAGTTCCAGTCACTGCCTTCCGCGATCAGCAGTTCTTCATAAGCCAGAGCTGCCTGTTGTTCGGAAGCCTTGCCCGCATTTTGCGTAAAAAAGTCCCGCGCCGCCGTGAGCTGGTCCCACGCCACATTGTCTTCAGGCGCGCCAATCCATACGTCGAAATTCGAATTAATCCACGAGCCTGGAACGATGGAGCCAATCGTTCCGCGCGCCGGGTCCCGTTCAATGGCTTCAGAAATTGTGAGCGCCTCAATTGATGGATCTTTTTGAATGCCGTCGTAGAGTCGCCGCAGGAACTCGCGCCCAGACTGGGGATAAAATTCCCACGCGTTCTCGCCGTCCAGGATAATTGGCACCACCGCTGTCTTGCCCTTTGCCAGCACCGGCTCGGCCGCTTGTTTCACGCGATGGATGAAATCATTGGCCGCCTCTCTGGCTGGCACGCCGGAATAAACAAAGCCGATCAGGTCAGAGAGCGAATGGTCGCGGAACACCATGCTCATCTCTGCCGCGCCCTGCTGCCATTGAAAAATCTGATAGAGCTGGGACGCGCTGTCGGGTTCAAGTCTGCCACTGCCATCGCGCTGGAAAATGGTTCCCAGTGAACGGCACAGCACGCCTTCATCGGTGGCCATCCACCTGACTCCCAGATCGTGCCCAATCGCCAGCGCTTCATTGGATACGCTTCCTTCAGAAGGCCACATTCCTTTTGGCCTGGCTCCGAAAACTTGCTCATGCAGCATCAGCCCGCGTTCGATTTGCTCACGGGCGTCTTCCGGATGACGAAATCCATGTGACGGCAGCGGCAGGCCATGGTGTGATACTTCGCCAACATTGGTGTCACACACCAGCGGCAGAATAGGATGGTAAAAAGGCGAGGTGGAAATCTCAACGGCGCCGCGCTTCCCTGCCGCGGCATAGGCCGGAAGGACTTTGGCAAGAAACTTCTTTTGAATTTCGATTACCTGCTGCTGATCTTGCAAAGAAAAGTCGCGTCCTTTGCTGATCAGTTCTGCGATCGTGGGATAGCCGAGAAAAAATTCGTCCATCCATGCAATCTGCGAGAGCACCTGCAAATCCGTAATGTCGCCATTGCTCATGCGCCGGGCATTGTTTTGTGCATCCTGCGGGCGGCCATTGAACTGTTGCGATAACTCACGATAGCGCGGATACCGGCCAATCATGTTCTCCGCATTGGCCTGAAACAGGTACTGGACGGCAAACTGCCGCTCCGCCAGATCCATTTCAACGGCGGGCATGGCTGCCACTTGCAGAAACGGGTCCTGCGCGGCTCCGCTGACATACTCCTGCAATTGAGCGATCAGGGAGGGGACAAGATTAAATGTCTGGTGCAGGCCGGGAAATTCATCCAGCAGCTTGACCATGCCGTAATAATCCTTGAGCGCATGTAATCGCACCCATGGCAGGTGGTATTCCCCGGTGACCAGGTCTTTGTAATAAGGCTGGTGCATGTGCCACAGGAATAACAGATGGATTGCAGGCGTACCCATTGGATTATCCATTAATAACACAAGCGGGCTTTAATAATACAAGCGGGCTTCTGCTAGACTTTCAGACGGCGTGCGCATTTTTACCCGCTACATACTGAAGGAAGTGCTCTGGCACGGGCTCATTGGGGCCTCAGTGTTCACCTTCGTCATTTTTATGCGCGAACTCACGCGCATTCTTGAGGCCGTGGTGCGCAATAGCGCTCCTTTTCCCAGTGTGGCGGAAATTTTCTTTCTTACTCTGCCCGCCGCTTTGAAAGTCACCATCCCTATGGGTGTGCTGGTGGGAATCCTGCTGGGGCTGAGCCGCATGGCAGCCGATAGTGAAGTGACGGCAATGCGCGCTTCCGGCGTGAGTGTGCGCAAATTCCTGAAAATTATCTCGGTATTCGGTATTGCCGCATGGCTGCTGGCGCTGGCCAATACCGTGGTCGTGGAGCCCCGTTCCGCCGCAGCGTTGGCGGGACTGCAAAACAAGCTGGCTGCTACCCAGATTTCTTTTGAAGTCCAGCCGCATGTTTTTTATGAAGGCTTTAAGAACCATGTGCTGTACGTGGAAGATGTTTCCAGCGTGGGCGGCGCCGCCGTCTGGAAAAACGTTTTTGACGCCGACATCAGTATCCCGGGCACGCCAAAAATTACCATCGCGAAAGAAGCTGTGGTGAGCGCTTCCGGCACGGACGCCATCCGGCTCCATCTGATCAACGGCGAGACGCATGACACGAATTCCCGCACGCCTGACCAGTACACCATCACCACTTTTCAGGAAACCGATATTGTCATCAGCCAGCCGCCGATTCCCAAGCCGGCGCAGGACGCGGTGCCAGTGGCGCAGCTCAGCACCCAGGAGCTGTACCGCCAGAAATACAATCCCAACAAAGAGTTTGCCCGCTGGTACTGGATAGAATTCAACCGCCGCCTGGCGCTCCCCACGGCTTGCCTGGTGCTGGTGCTGATTGGAATTCCCCTGGGCCTTTCCGCCAAAAAAGGCGGCAAGGGCGCCGGCTTTCTGCTCACCATTGTTCTGGTGTTCATCTACTATTTTGTCTCGATCATCGGCGTATCCCTGGCGCGCGGAGGAAAAATATCTCCCGTGCTGGGTGTCTGGATGGCCAACATTGTTTTTGGCTTGATTGGCGTGGTGCTGCTCAGCCGTACCGACAGAATTCCTGTTGAGCTTGGCTTGGGCCAGATGTTGCTCGGCCAGTTCAAAGATATTTTTGGCAAGCTGTTCAACTCCAGAACAGAAGAGCCAGCAACAAATGGCAGCAAACGGCGCGGCCGTCTTTTCAGCACGCGCTTTCCTCTTATTCTGGATGACTATGTCCTGCGCAGCTTTGTGAGTTATCTGCTGCTCATCCTTTCCAGCTTGCTGGTCCTGTTCCTGGTATTTACATATTTTGAGCTGCTCTCTGACATTGTGAGAAAGAAGATTCCGCTTCTTACTCAGCTTGAATACCTGCTCAACTTTGTTCCGTCTGTGCTGTACCAGATCACGCCTTTGGCCGTGCTGCTGACCGTGCTGGTGATGTTTGGGCTGATGCAAAAGTCGAATGAGATTACGGCGATGAAGGCGACGGGCGTAAGCATTTATCGAACAGTAATTCCTATTCTGGTTATCGCCTGCACCCTTGCGGGCGGGCTCTTTGTGTTGGACCAATGGTACTTGCCTTACGCTAACAAGCGGGTTGAGACATTGCGCAACATGATTAAAGGCAAACCGGCACAGACTTATCTGCGCCCTGACCGCAAGTGGATTTTTGGCGAAAGCAAAAAGGGGCCTGACGGTACGCTGGAAAACCGCAAGATTTATTACTATGAGGCTTTTGATCCTGACCGCAACACCTTCGGCAGCGTTTCAGTGTTTGAGCTGAATCCCCATACGTTCCAGATGGTAAAGCGCGTTTATGCCGCGCGCGCGCGCTGGGCGGAACACCTATCAAAATGGACCTTTGAAAACGGCTGGCAGCGCACCTGGAGCAACCCTCCGGGCGCCGATCTTCAGCAAGACTATCGGAAATTCGACGTGAGCACTTTTGCCGAACTGAACGAGCCGCCGACTTACTTTAAGAAGGAAGTCCTGCAATCCTCTGAGATGAATTATGACGAACTGCGCCGGTACATCTACGACTTGCAGCAGGGCGGCTTCGACGTGGTGCGCCTCCGCGTCCAACTGCAGAAAAAGATTGCCTTCCCGCTGATCACGCTGGTGATGGCCGTGCTTGCCGTTCCTTTTGCGCTTTCCGGTGGACGCCGCGGCGCTCTCAGTGGAGTGGTGGTGGCTCTGGTCATCGGCGTAACCTACGTTTTGACCTCCAGCTTGTTTGAAGCCATGGGCAACGTGAGCCAGCTTCCTCCGCTGATCGCGGCGTGGTCGCCTGATTTGATCTTTGGGCTGGCGGGCGGGTATCTGATTATGAAGACGCCGTCGTGAGGTGGGAATGTGCCGCGCCTACGGCGCTCGGATCCATTTTGCAGCTTACCCACACTTCCGGCTTCGCGTACGCTCGCCTTCAGTGTGGGCTAACCTGTGGTCGCGCCTCCGGCGCTCGGGTCCTCGGATTTCTAAGACTTTCGCGCTTCCCTGATGTCGCAGTCGTGCACAGCACGGACACCAACCCTCACCGACATCTTGTTTTTAGGTTGTCAAAGACCATCTTCCTGGCGGGATAACGCCAGACGCTTCTGGAAGCGTTCCCTTGGATCTTTATTTCATGCCGCTTTCAAGTTCGGCGGGCCATGCGCCTGGCCACGATCTCTATATCCGCGTTCTCCCAACCTGATTTGCGCGACGGTATCCTCATCGACTCTTCCAACGATTTCGTCTGGGACCCGGTATTTTCTAGCCTGTGGTTCAGCCTTTTCAGAACTAACCCGTGGTGACATTAAGACAATTCGCGTCTTTTCGCGTTCATTCGCGGCTGGATTATCTTTGGCTACGTCCTGCAGATCAGTGTTATCAGTGTTGATCAGTGGTAAGGATTCGCTTTTTTGGAGCGTCCACAACAGCTTTGACATCATCTGCAGATGCACGATCAGCCGCCCCGCTGTCTTGCAATCAATTCTGCCACCGATGATTGCCCGTGCCATCACTGCCAGCGTCACTTGAATGCCCTTAAAATCCATAAGAAGATTCTCGAGTTCGCATTCTGTATGGCCTTGTCGGCGCATCTCCGCGACTGCTTGCGCCAATACCACCCGCCGTTCTAGGTCTCTGCGTAACGCCATGGCCTGCTGCCCGGCATGCGCATAGCAAATGTGCGAACCCTTCTCCGCTGGCGCCTTGCACTGCTCACCGCCGTTGCGGAAAACTTGGCACCGCCGGTAATAGCTGTACCGTACCTCCGGCCTCCTGGGGTTAGTCTCTTGCTCCGGGCTGTATTGATCTTCCATCATCACGTTTTCCAATTTCGGCGATTACAAATTATGGCAATTTTGGCAATCTTGCCTTGCCTACCCCACCCCCTCGGCCTCAACTATGATTCCAAATGACTTATTCCATTCAACCCCGAAAACTTCGCGTTGAACCGACCCCAATCGCGTCAAACTGGTCCCAAATCGCCTCAAAAGTGCTTATTTTCTCGATTGACCGGTCAGTTTGAGGGTTTTGCTTTTTTGAGATTACTAACCGCTAAAAGCTAAGGGGCAATAGCTGGTTTACTCTACCTTTTATTCGCCTACAGATCAATGACGAAAAAGGTCAATGTACCTGGAAAATCTTGCGGTGTAGGCGAACTTGCAGAAACTCTCGTCCGTCGCCAGAGGGCATTGATTTGGCCAATGCCAGCGCTTCGGGTACATGACCTTGGTTTTTTGAATCCGGCCACCCAATTCCGTACTCTGATATCCACTATGAACAAAGAGTTCTTGTTCCTCTACGACGATACTCCGCTGCCGCACCCCTACACAGCGGAACAAAGAAAATTGAGAATTGCAGCCCTCCACTGCATCGACGTTTTACACGCTACCGGTATGAACCATTCTGAAGCTATTGCTTCGGTTTGCACCGTCCTTCAACAACTCCGCATCGCTTAACGCTTCGCGGTAATAAACCAGGGACTTCCCCCACCCTCGACATTCTCGGAGTCTTCCAGCCTCGCCTAATGTGTTAATGCAATGCCGTCTTTTCAAGCAAAGGTGTCAGCATCTCAATCTCCGTGGGCACAGCCGTGCAAGACAATGAATTGACGGATCAATTCGCGGATGTCCCTAGGTCTGCCGTGTAGGGTTAAGTGCCTGACTAAGGCGTGATTTGAATCATTGATTCCTGTCATTGCGAAATTTTCGCCGTATAATCCTTGTACAGGCTAGGTTTGATATGGCTGTTACATCGAGCACCATCCTCCGAATTGTCCCTAAAAAACTTGTGGGCGACCTTTCACCGAGGGAGAAGGAACAGAATCCTTTACTCCTCGACGTAACCTTGAAACCGGCCGGTCGCCAGTCTAGTTCTTATGAGCTAAACGTAATATTTCAAGGAATCGCAATACGTCGCGGCTTCTTGATCAAATCCAATTTTTATGTAGGGGTCATTGGTGCGGAAATCTCTATCACCGGCATGGGTGCAGAAGTCACCGCCCATACGGGATCTTCGTCAATTTCGGCTGAAACCACCAGCAGCAATGCGATGAAGAAGATTAGCCGCATTAAAGTTGGTCCGGAATGGAAATCAAATTCCGGGAAAGGGAACTTGGGGGGCTTTGAACGCGAGGTTGAAAAAAGTGGGGAATCGACAGTTAAGTATACGTTAGAAGAGGCATTAGTTGCAGCGACGGTCTTAGGC
>JBARNL010000801.1:0-2949 GCA_049802955.1 Candidatus Angelobacter sp. | reverse complement strand
CTGTATTGCCGGTTTTGGTGTAAGATGCTGCAAACAAACCCAAAGCAGCCGTCAGGAAAGAAAATGTTCAAATCTCTCAGGCCCATTTTATTGGCGTTCTTCGCCACGATCCTTTGTGTCTCCGCCCGCACGGAACCGCAGGCGCTCCCAGCACAGACGGCCCAGCAGTCGGCGGGAACGCAGACCGCCACAGCGACGCCCGTGAAGACTGACACGCAGCTTTCGGTGGAATGCGTGGTGGGGGAACATCATGAATGCGCCACTGACATCAGCGTGCCACTGGGACACCACGTCAAGCTGAAAGTTCGCAATTTGAAAAGTTGGATCGACCAGAAGAATTCGCCCTCGAACCTGGTTTTATTCCTAAATGGCAGGCAATTGGCAAAGACGTATCCGGTAGCGGTTGAAGCTGCGTATGATCCCGCGCATCCTGAATTGAATGAGTTGCTCTTCAAGCTGCAAAGGACGCCTGAGACAGATCAGACATGGGACGACCTTATCGTGGAGCAGAGAAACGTGCGCGGCCTTTTCCTGAAGGGAGTTTCACGGAAAGTGCGGCCCAGTGTTGGTTTGGAGGGAGGAACCCCGGCGGAGAGCAGCGCTGTGTTCGAGATGGTCCTGCTGCCGCTTGGATGGGAGTACGTTTGCATCGCTTTCCTGTGCGTCACGTTGGCGGGGGTGTTGGTGCTGGGACGCAAGACCTCACTGCTCAGGGACTATGCCGGCGGGCCGTTCAGCCTGGCGCGCATGCAGATGGCCGTTTGGACATGGCTGCTGCTGAACGCATATTTCTTTTTATTCATCATGACGTGGGACCCAGCCGTGGACATTCCCACTTCCATTCTCGGGCTACTGGGGATCAGTTCCACCACGTATCTTGCCGCGGTGCTGGTGGACCACAATAATACGGCCAAAGCTTCGAGCCAGGGCTTCTGGAAAGACATCTCCGGCGGCGACAACGTAGAACTTCACCGGCTCCAGATCATCGCCTGGACTGTGGTGCTGGCTTTCGTGTTCGTCGTCAGGATCTTCACCAAGTTGAGCATCCCGGATTTCAATCCTACGCTGCTTGGATTGCTGGGCATGAGCGCTGGGACTTATGTGGGCTTCAAGTTTCCGGAAAATAAGAGCTCGGCAGAAGTTGCCCCTGCGCCGAAGAATGCGGAAGCGGCAAAGAAAATGGCCGCCGGAGCTGGCGCTTCGAGCTGAGCGATTTTATATTTTGGTCTTTACCTTGGGCCTTGGCCATCTCGCTTCTACAGTCGTTCCAATCCCACCACGGGGACGGAATACGCCTTTCACCACTGCCCACTTTGGCTTGCAAGCTCGCACCACATCTTCCAGAACCTGGTTCACGATGTTTTCCTGAAAAATGCCCAGGTTGCGATAGTGCAGCAGATATTCCTTGAGCGATTTCAGCTCCAGGCAGAGTTTGCCGGGCATGTAGCGGATTTCCAGCACGCCGAAGTCGGGCAAGCCGGTTTTTGGGCAGACGGAGGTGAATTCCGGCACGTCAATCAGGATTTCATAGGCGGGAAACTGGTTGGGCCAGGTATCGATTTCAGGGAAGCCGTGGTCGAGCCCTGATTTTGCGTGATCGTCTGTATAGCCTGTACGATGTGACATCAGGAACCTATTGTAACAACCGCTTTTGAACACGTAACCGCAAGGTCGGGATCATCATCTAAAAGAAGATCATCTAAAATAGAACCACCCGGCAGAAAAATTTGGGAGCACCTCAAGCGAAGATGCGGAGGGCTAGTGGCTCAGTTTGGATTTTAATGGTGCAGCTTTATCAGGCGTTAAAAACACAAGGTCCTTCGGTCCTAACTCGCAGGCTGAAGAAAAACGCTTGCTCGTTTAAGGACCTCAGGATGACGGATTTTAGTAGTGGGTGAAATTGATTTCCAACTGACGCACTACCCCCGCAGAGAGGGGATTCTGCGCCGCGCTTCCGGGTTGGATATAAGGTACTAGGTCAGTTTGATAAAGATTCATCGCTGACGCGATGAACGTCTGCCTGATGAACGTCTGCCTAAAGGCACGCGATTCGCAAAGCGAATCCCTAGACGCTGATACAGGCAATGGGTCAGTTTCAATAAACTGACCCGCTGCCGGATATACTTGCAAGTTTGGATTGAACTGATTTTTTTTACAGCATGGCGAGACTAAGCCAAAATAACGGTCGCAGGCCGGTGCTGGTGGTGGTTATCCTGGTGGCGGCGGCGGTGCTGCTGTTTACCGGAATCAATCGCCGCCACGTGGTAACGCCGGTGCGCGCGGAAAAAGCTGTCCGCCAGGAGATTGCCAGCGTTATTTCCACCAACGGCAAAATCGAGCCGATCAGCAGCTTTGAGGCGCATGCTCCCGCGCCAGCGACGGTAAACAAAGTCCTGGTGACGGAAGGCGACCACGTGAAAGCGGGCCAGCTTCTGGTGAAGCTGGACGATGCTGATGCGCGGTCACAGGCAGCACACGCGCTGGCCCAGTTGCGGTCGGCAGAGGCCGCGCTGAGCGGGATCAAAGCCGGAGGCACGCAGGAAGAGCTGCTGACGAACCGCGCCGATTTGACCAAAGCACAAGCCGAACGCGACGAGGCCCAACGCAACCTGCAAGCCATCCAGAAACTGCAACAAACCGGCGGAGCATCTCCGGCGGAGGTGGAAGCAGCGCAGAACCGGCTGGAAAAGGCCAACGCCGATCTCCAGTTGCTGCAAGCCAAGGCGAAGGGCCGTTACTCTTCACCCGAGGTGGCCAAGGTGGAAGCTGCCGCGGCGGAGGCACGCGCAGCGTATGCGGCGGCGCAAGATTTGCTGCAACACTCCAACGTAACGGCGCCGTTCGCAGGAACGGTTTACCAGCTTCCAGTAAGGCCAGGAGCGTATGTGAACGGCGGCGAGCTTCTGGTGCAGGTGGCGAACCTGGAAAAAGTTAGAGTGCGCGCATTTG
>JBARNL010000800.1:0-2511 GCA_049802955.1 Candidatus Angelobacter sp. | reverse complement strand
GCAGAAGTTGTAGTAGTGAACATGCTTTGATGACTTGAACGCCCTCGGACCCGGCAAGATTTCCGGCAAGATCGTCTTGTTTAACGCGAAATTTGACAAGCAGCTCGCGGCTACCGGCCACAGCGGCCAGGCTTACGGACAAGCTGTGACCTATCGCGCTATTGGGCCCAGTGCCGCAGCCAAACTTGGGGCCGTTGCTGCATTGGTGCGAAGCGTGGGCGGTGCGGACTACCGTCTTCCCCATACGGGTGCAATGCGCTATTTGCCAGATGCTCCCCGCATTCCGGCAGCCGCAGTTACCGCCGAAGACGCCGACACACTCGCAGCCCTGACGGCGCAAGGTCCTGTCCGTATGCGTCTTATGCTGACCCCGCAGCAGCTTGCTGACGTCGACTCGTTTAATGTAGTCGGAGATTTGAAAGGCAGCGAGCATCCGGAGCAAATAGTAATCATTTCGGGCCATCTCGATTCGTGGGACCTGGGGACTGGCGCCATTGATGATGCCGCCGGCGTGGTCATGGCAATGCAGACCGCGCAACTGGTCAAGCAGCTTGGCTTACATCCTAAGCGGACGATTCGCGTGATTGCCTGGATGAATGAGGAGTTCGGTAATTCAGGTGGTATCGCATACGCGGCGGCGCACAAAAGCGAAGTCCAGAATCAGTTTGCCGCGATTGAGAGCGATCTCGGCGCTGGCCATCCCATTGGATTCTCCGTCGCGGCGCCGGCGTCCAACGTGCCGCTGCTGCGGCCAGCAGCGCAACTCCTCCAGGCAATAGGAGCCGGAATTGTGCAGCCGACGGAGGATTCTGAAACCGATATCGGACCATTGTTGGCATTAGGCGTCCCTTGCTTTGGTCCCATTCAGGACAATCGCTTTTACTTCAATTACCACCACACGGCAGCAGACACTCTCGACAAGGTTGTGCCGCGCGAGTTGCAGGAGAATGCAGCCGTGATGACCGTTCTGGCATACACGCTAGCGAACTTGCCGGGAAGCCTTGAGCGGCCGGCGCCGAAGCCGGCGCCAGCTGAATAGTCGATGGTGCGCTGAGTGTACGAAGGCGTGAGTCGCCAAATCGAATTGCTAAAGTCGGGAGGATGGCTGAGATGACAAGCGATGTGGTAGGCCGCTGGATGCGGGCGGCGTGGGTCTGCGGAATCCTGATGTCCGGTACCATGGCGTGTGCGCAAGAAACACCGAAGGAGCCACCGAAAGAAGACTACGTAAAATCGCACTACACCAAGTATGAGTACCGTATTCCGATGCGCGACGGGAAGAGACTCTTTACGTCAGTGTACGTTCCCAAAGACACGTCGCAGCCTTATCCCATCCTGCTGGACCGCACGCCATACAGCGTCGGCCCTTATGGAGAAGACCAGTATAAGAAACAGATTGGTCCCTCGGATGAATTCGAAAAAGCAGGATACGTCATCGTTTATCAGGACGTACGGGGCCGCTATATGTCCGAAGGCGATTTTCTGGAAATGCGCCCGCACATCGACCTGAAAAAGTCGTCGAAGGACGTGGATGACAGCTCTGACACCTATGACAGGCCTGTCCCCTTTCCTTTGAGATAGTACTCATGCCTAAGGCTTACGTCTTCGAGACGGGAACGAACGTCTGGAGGAAGTATGATTCATGGCCTCCTGCACAGGCCGTAGCCAAAACGCTCTATCTGCATGCGGGAGGAAAACTGTCGTTCGAGCCTCCTGTCGCAAATGAAGGATCGGATGAATACGTGAGCGACCCTGCTCATCCGGTGCCGTTCATCAGCTACGTGGCAACCACGTTCCCCAGCGTTACATGACGGACGACCAGCGATTCGCTGCCCGGCGGCCCGACGTGCTGGTTTACCAGACAGAACCACTCGAAGACGACGTAACCATTGCAGGGCCGGTCTCACCGAGACTAAAAATTTCTTCATCTGGAACGGATTCAGACTTCGTTGTGAAACTGATCGATGTCTACCCCGACGATTATCCAGACCCGGAATCGGTCGATGCCAGCAAAAGAATCATCGGTCCTCCGCCAATTCGCATCGGAGGATATCAGCAGCTTTTGCGCGGAGAGCCGATGAGAGCAAAATTCCGGAACAGCTGGGAAAAGCCACAGCCGTTGGAACCCGGAAAAGCCACAGATCTCAACTTCACTATGCCGGATGTCGATCACACCTTCCGCAGGGGACACCGGATCATGGTTCAGATCCAAAGCTCATGGTTCCCCTTGGTGGATCGCAACCCGCAGACTTTTACCGAGATTCCTGATGCCAAGCCCGAGGATTTCAAAAGGGCAAATGAGCAAGTGTTTCACGATCTTGGTGCAGCATCAGGAGTGGGCGTTATGGTCTTGCAGCAATAGACAGCACCGCAACTTTAGGGAAGTGCTTTCGTCGCTCCAGTCCTTGCTCGAACTCTTTCAATTTGGCAGGCTCTCGGGCTTCCTGGTTTTTCCAGCTTTCAGTTCCGCCAGCAGGGAAGTTATCGAGCTTAGAATATCTGGGTGGTATT
>JBARNL010000799.1:0-2862 GCA_049802955.1 Candidatus Angelobacter sp. | reverse complement strand
GTCTTCAAGAAACTGGCCGAGATCAGCGGGCTTGATAAAACGCTTGAGGCCCAGTTGATCGATCCGTTGCCGCAGGTAAACATATACGTCTTCAGGCAACAGCAGGTTGAAGTCCTGCCCCGCACGCTTGAGCACGCCCAGGCAATAGGCATGGAACGTTCCGGCCCAGATGCTTGTTTTAGAAATTGCGGTCTTGCGCCGCAGGCGCTTCTCCACGCGGGCCTTCAGCTCGTCGGCAGCATTGTCAGTAAACGTTATGGCCAGAATCTCTTCCGGCTTCGCGTGGCCCTGTTCGATCAGCCATGCAATGCGCTCCACCAGCACAGTGGTCTTACCTGTGCCCGCGCCGGCCAATACCAGCATGGGGCCTGCGGCGTGCTCA
Source organism: Candidatus Angelobacter sp. (assembly GCA_049802955.1). Classification (GTDB taxonomy): domain Bacteria; phylum Acidobacteriota; class Terriglobia; order Terriglobales; family Acidobacteriaceae; genus Angelobacter. The sequence continues at coordinate 2,480 of JBARNL010000799.1, read as the reverse complement.
ATGGCCTGTCTCTGCTTCGAATTTGGAGTAAAAATCGTCACCGCTGCCACTTGTATCCTTATTATGCGAATCTAAGGCGAAGCAGGCAATGGGTAAATAACATTAAGTTGAGGAAAAGTAGGTTTCTACTATGGATGATGCTAAAGAGAGGGCTCGTGAGTTGACCAAAACGGGATGGTTAAGAAGGTCCTAGTTCCGCCATCGCAACGGCCAATGCGGCGATTGCCGCAGTCTCCACGCGAAGAATAGTGTGGCCGAGAGAAGCCGGTTTCCATCCAGCAGAATTAAAAAGCTCTAACTCACTCTCTGACCATCCGCCTTCCGGCCCAAACGCCAACGCCAGCGGAAGCTTGCCATTACTGAGTGCGCTTTTCAAAGAAACGGTTTCTTCTGCTTCTGAAAGCACAATCCGGCTTCCCTGCTCTTGGGCAATCGCCTTCTTGAGCGCCACAGGATCGCCGATCTCCGGCGGCGCAATCCGTCGCGCCTGCTGCGAAGCTTCACGGGCGATTTTGCGCCAGCGCTCCACTCGTTTGGCTGCGGCTTTAGCCAAATGCTCTTCAGTGCGTTGGGCGATTATCGGAACAACGCGGCTCACGCCCAGCTCGGTCAGCTTTTCCAGCGCCCACTCCATGCGGTCGAATTTAAAAATGGAAAGACAGACTGTAATTTGCGGAAGGGCAGCGCTTTTAACTTCCGCGCCCAACTCAAACTCAACTTGGTCGTGCGAGGCAAATACCACTTTGGCGGAACGAAGCACGCCATCGGCGGCAACATCGAATTCCTGGCCTATTTTTACGCGGAGGACGCGGAAAAGATGGTTGGCGTTGGGTCCAAGCAGAAAAGCACGGTCGCCTTCCACGCGGTCGGCTATCCAGCGCCTGCGGGTCATACTTTTTTGAGCATTACGTAAGAGCCGGCGGCTAGTCCCAAATATAGTATTCCCAGCAGGCGGCTCTGGAAGACCAGCGCTTCCAGCGTGGGGAATTGCGCCTGGAAATACGCTTCAGCCGCGCTCAGGACAGAGAATACGGTGCCGATGACGATCCAGCTCTGATGTCCCCAGGGAAGAAAATAAATTGCGCCAAAGACCACGCCAACGGCAAGAAAGAGCAGGCTGCGCATCTTGGCTTTTGAAATTGCATTCGCGGCTTTGAAGCGTTCCATTTGCAGTTCGGCAAAGCGCCGCGGCAGCAGGAGACGGATCAAGCCGGCCAGTCCTGCAACTACTACCACGAACCAGATGTAGTATTTACCCAAAGATGTCTTTCACCTTTTCAAAAAGGCTGCGCGGCTCCGGTTTGTTGTCGATATTGAACGTCTCACCCAGTTCGGCCATCAACTCGCGCTGCCGCTTGGTGAGCTTGCGCGGCGTTTCCACACGGACCTTAACGTACATATCGCCTTTGCCCGAGCTCTGCAGCGCCGGAACGCCTTTTCCACGCACGCGGAACGCCGTCCCTGATTGCGTTCCTTCCTGAATTTTCAGTTTGTGCTCGCTGCCATCCAGAATTGGGATGACAATTTCCGCTCCCATGGCCGCCTGGCTGAATGAAATTGGAATGGAACAGTGGAGGTCCTTGCCTTCGCGCTCAAAAAACGGATGCGGCTTTACTTCAAGCACCACAGAGAGATCGCCCGGAGGTCCGCCATTGGGGCCGACGTCACCCTGTTCCTGATAGCGGATGCGGGTGCCGTCTTCCACGCCTGCCGGAATGCTTACATCGATCAGGTGCTCTTTCATCACGCGGCTTTCACCCTTGCACTTGCCGCAGGGATCGGAAATTACGCGTCCATGTCCGTGGCACGTTGGGCAGGGCCGTGCAATGCTGAACATGGCTTGCTGATATCGCACCTGGCCGCGGCCAGCGCATGTTTGGCACGTGGTTGGCCCCTTCGATCCCGCTGATCCTGTGCCGTGGCATTGCTCACACGCTTCATAGCGACGCACCTTGGCCTGGGTCTTCTTGCCGAAGGCTGCTTCTTCAAAAGTAAGCGTGATGTCGGCGCGCGCGTCTCCACCTCGCTGCACGCGGGTCCGTCCTCCGCGGCCACCGCCCACGTTCACGCCAAAGAAATCGCTGAAAATATCGCCAAAAATATCGCTGACGTCGGCGAAGTTGGAACCGTCAAATCCGCCAAAGCCGCCGCCGTTCACGGCCGCGTGGCCATATTGGTCATAGCGAGCGCGCTTGTCTGCATCCATCAGCACGCTGTAGGCTTCCGTGCACTCCTTGAATTTCTCTTCCGCCTCAGCGTTCCCGGGATTGCGGTCAGGATGCCACTGCATGGCCAGCTTGCGGTAGGAGCTTTTGATCTCCTGCTCCGTGGCCGTGCGGCTCACGCTCAGTATTTCGTAATAGTCGCGTTTTGCTTGTGTCGCCAAAAATTACCTCTGTAAGAACCCTTTTTATGCGTCGTTTACTGCGTCTTGCCAGCGCAGTTGAGCCCGGCTTGCGCGGCAAACCGCCTTTTCAAGT
>JBARNL010000798.1:0-2405 GCA_049802955.1 Candidatus Angelobacter sp. | reverse complement strand
GGCGATAGGCGGCCAAATCGAATGCCGGGATCGAACTTCAAGACGAATAAATTATCAACGCCGAACTCATTCAATGAATCCTGCACATTTTTTTCTACACCCAGCAGGATTGACGCGACGAGGATAGCTACCATGGTCCCGATCACTACACCAAGCACAGTGAGAAACGAACGGATCTTATGCGTGCGGATCGTCTCCAGCGCCATCTTCACGTCTTCCAGCATCATGTTGGAGTGTGTCATGGCTATGCCTCAAACCTCAGTGCTTCAATCGGATTCAGCTTGGAGGCTTTGTAAGCGGGATAGACGCCAAAGAAGACCCCGACAGAGGTAGAAACCAGCACGCCGATGATGACCCAGCGTATGGGCAGGTCCATGGGAAAGGGAGTCAGTTTTCCAACAGCAAAAGAAATAATCGCGGCAACCAACACGCCGATAATTCCACCAATCGTGGCCATTACGCCGGATTCAACCAGGAATTGCAGCAGGACATCGCGCCGGGTAGCGCCCAGAGATTTTCGCACGCCGATCTCGCGCGTTCTCTCAGTGACGCTGGCCAGCATGATATTCATAATCACAATTCCGCCAATCACAAGAAAAATAAAGACCACAAAGATTGAGCCACTGGCCAGTGATCCTGTAAGGCTGTTGTAAAGCTCCATGATGGCCGAAGGTTCAACTACGCCAAAGGTGTCATCCTGTTTTCCGGTCAGGTGGCGGCGCGCCCGCATCAATACACGGGCTTCGTCTTCAGCGGGCTGCATCAGGTCAGCGGCCGCGGCCTTGATATTGATGTTCATTGAATTGTTGCTGCCATACACTTTGCGCCACGTCTGAATGGGAATGTAAACAAAACTATCTTGCGACTGGCCAAAGGCGGTTCCCATCTCCTTGGCCACGCCCACCACTTCATAGGCTTCGCCATCGATGTAGATCGATTTTCCCAGAGGATCAACGCCGGCAAAAAATCGCTTGGCCACGTCATTGCCTATCATCGTAACGTTGGCTCGATGCACGTCATCAGGATCAGTAATGTAACGCCCCAGCACCGGCTCTTCAGTATCAATGCCGCCCATGTTTGCCGTGACTCCGCGGACATCAATATCTTCAATCGACTCAGTCTTGTATTTCACCGTGCCATTGCGCCGCGTTTCCAGCCCCACGGCTTCGGCAAGTCTCATATTATCGCGGACGTACTCGTAGTCTTCCCACGTAATGTTTTTATTGCTGCGCGAGAGTTTCACGAACTGCTCCGCGCTGGTAATCAGAGGGAAGCGCATGACCAGAAAAACATTGGAACCAAAATTGGCCACTTTGTCCGCCACATACTTGTTGGCGCCCTGCACCATGGAAACCACAATGATTAAAGTTGAAACCGACAGGATCACCCCCAGCAGGGTCAGGAAAGATCGCAGCTTGTGCGAGCGCAAAGTTTCCAGGGCGATCATCATCGGTTCTTTTAACGACACACGCCGCCGCGATGACCGGTCGCCTTGCTCGGTCACTGCCACATTCGATGAAGTGCTCTCCAGTGCTGGAGTCGGAATCTGCATATCTAAGAGGAAGTATTCCTAAAGTTTACCTTTTCCTTGTATACAAGACGAAAAATTAAGCCATTGGTTCCATTTATGAGAAAAATATCCTGCCTGTTCGACGTCCCGCAGCACCTTTGGTTTGACGAATACACCACGCTCAGCGAGAATAGTGAAGTACGAGTGTGGGCCTGTGGCGCAGCTGGGAGCGCGCTTCCATGGCATGGAAGAGGTCGTCGGTTCGATCCCGACCAGGTCCACCATCTAAACCTCTCTAAAATCAATCACTTCCAGAGCATTTGCTCGAATCGTACAAAAATCGTACAACCGACCCGACTGTGGTGATCGAAAATGCTCTCTGTTTACGCGCGTCATTACGCGCCCTGCAAGCACACAGATATCTATCATCGGCGCTGCCGCTGCCCGAAATGGATACAGGGAACGCTCGATGATGGCAGGATAATTCGCCAAGCAGCCAATACTCGCAACTGGGAAAAAGCGGAGCTCTCAGCGCGCGATCTCGAAGATGCAGCCAATCCGCACAAACCTGAAGCGCGCACCAGGGTCACGATTGCAGATGCGATCCAGTGTTTTCGTGATGATGAAAAGTCGCGGCATCTGAGCAAAGACAGCAATCGCAAAAGCGCTTTCTTTTTTGAGACGCAATTGAAGACCTGGGCAGAGAGGCAGGGGTTTGTTTACCTCAATCAATTGACCGCAGCCGAACTAACCAAGTTTCGCGGCCAGTGGGGCAATGGACCGCAGACCACGCGCCGCAAGCATGAGAGTTTGATTGCATTTTTCTGGTTCTGTGCTCGAATGGACTGGATCGATAAGAACCCGGCGATCCTCATGAAGCGGGTGAAGGCTGAGG